>NZ_JBFAIU010000256.1:0-11242 GCF_040654855.1 Asanoa sp. NPDC050611 | reverse complement strand
GGGCGACGACGGCAGCAGCTTCCCGGGCTTCGGCGAGCCGCCCAGCCGCGACCAGGACGCCCCGCAGGGCGGTCGCCAAGGCGCGCCCGGGCGACCGGGCGAGAACGCGTTCGCGGGCCAGCAGCCCGGCTACCCGCCGGGCTTCCCGGGTTCGCCGGCGCGCGACGACCACGGCTTCGGCGGCCCGCAGTCGGGCTACCCGGCCTCGGGCGAGCCCAACTTCGGCAACCAGCAGCCCCCGCGCCGCGGCGACGAGGGCGGTTTCGGCGGCCAGCAGTCCGGCGGGTTCCCTGGCCGCGGTGATGAGGGCGGTTTCGGCGGCCAGCCGGGTCGCGGTGACGAGGCCGGCTTTGGTGGCCAGCAGTCCGGTGGTTTCCCGGGTCGCGGTGATGAGGGCGGTTTCGGCGGCCAGCAGCCCGGTGGCTTCGCGGGTCGCGGTGACGAGGGCGGCTTCGGCGGTCAGCAGTCCGGCGGTTTCCCGGGTCGCGGTGATGAGGGCGGCCAGCAGTCCGGCGGCTTTGCGGGTCGCGGTGACGAGGGCGGTTTCGGCGGTCAGCAGTCCGGCGGTTTCCCGGGTCGCGGTGATGAGGGCGGTTTCGGCGGCCAGCAGGCCGGCGGTTTCCCGGGTCGCGGTGATGAGGGCGGTTTCGGCGGTCAGCAGTCCGGCGGTTTCCCGGGTCGCGGTGATGAGGGCGGTTTCGGCGGTCAGCAGTCCGGCGGTTTCCCGGGTCGCGGTGATGAGGGCGGTTTCGGCGGCCAGCAGTCCGGCGGTTTCCCGGGTCGCGGCGACGACGGCGGTTTCGGCAACCAGCAGGGCGGCGGTTCGCCTGGCCGCCCCGACGAGACCGGCTTCGCCGGCCAGCCCGGTTTCCCCGGGCGCGGTGACGACGGTGGCTTCGGCGGTCCGCAGCCGGGCGGTTTCCCTGGGCGTGGCGAGGACGCCGGCTTCGGCGGCCAGCCGGGCTTCCCTGGCCGCGGTGACGACGCCGGCTTCGGTGGTCCGCAGCAGCCGGGCTTCGGTGGCCAGCAGCAAGGCTTCCCCGGTCGCGGCGACGAGGGCGGTTTCGGCGGCCAGCAGGCCGGCGGTTTCCCGGGCCGCGGCGACGACAACGGCTTCGGTGGCCAGCAGCAAGGCTTCCCCGGCCGCGCCGACGACGGCGCGCCCGGCGACGGTGGCTTCGGCGCGCCCTTCGGCGGCGGCCGTCCCGAGGGCTTTGGCCCGGGCGACGCGCAGGGCCCGCCGACCGCGTTCGGTCCGCCGATCGAGGTGCCGCCTCCGCCGCCCGGTCCGCCGGGCACGTTCCGCTCCAGTGCGCGGGTCGCGCCGCCCGACGGGCGGCCGGGTGGCGAGTCGCCCGAGGGGCCGCAGGGCATCCGTCCGCCGAGCGGCTACGCCGGCAGTGTCGGGGTGCCGCCGGCGCCCGGCGGTCCGCAGGCCGGTCCGCACGGCCGGATCAGCGGCCCGCTCAACTCGGGTCGCCCGCTCGGCGCCGTCAACCGGCCCGGCAACGCCGGTGGCCCGCCGACCGCGACCTGGTCGGCCGGTCCGCCCGACGCCGACCAGAACCGGTTCGAAGCGTTCCGCCCGGACGCCGACGCGACCGCGACGACGCCCGCCGCGACTGACGACAAGCCGGAGCCGCCGGCCAAGGAGCGCAACGGCCGCGTGCTGGCGATGGTCCTCGGCGCCGCGGTGCTGCTGCTGGTGATCCCGCTGGCGGTGGTCTACCTGTTCACCCGGTCCAGCGGCGACGGCTTCAACCCGGCCGTCGGCGAGTGTGTCCGCCGGTCGGGCGACACGGCGATCTCGGCGTCCTGCGCCGAGCCGGACGCGTTCCAGGTGGTCTCGCGGGTGGACGACGCGGCCCAGTGCCCCGACAAGGGCCAGCCGATCGTCGAGGTCTCCGGTGGCCGTGCCGACAACGTGCTCTGCCTGACCCCGAAGGCGGCCGCGCCGGCCGGCAGCGGTGACCCGTCGGCCACGCCGACGAACTGACGCACGACAGCGAAAAAGGGCGGCCGATCGGCCGCCCTTTTCAACGGGGTCAGTCGCCCAGGCGGTCGCGGTTCTCGGCCAGCCAGGCGTCGAGGGCCGCGGGATCGTTGAGGTCGACCCCTTCGGCGATGAGCTGGGCGACGGCCGCGGTCGCGGGGCTGCGCCGCTCACCGGTCGTGTAGAGCCGCACGAACTCCGGCACGGTGTCCTCCACCGCCTGGTCGGTCGCCGCGACCGCCTCGGCCGGCAGGCCGCGCACCCGGGAGGCGTACGACGCCCAGGCCCGGACCACCCGGGGCAGCAGCGCGGCGTCGTCCATGTCGAGCACCGCCCGCCGGTGCACCCAGTCGAGCAGGAACAGCTCGACCACTATCGGGCTCCACCGGATCGGGTCGGCGTCGGGCAGGCTCGCCGCGTGGTCCAGCACCAGCGAGAGGCAGAAGTGCAGCGAGCCGAGGTCGCTCTCGGGCAGTTGGTCGAGCTCGAAGCGGGCCGCCTCCGGTGACGCGAGGAACGTGCGGATCAGCGCCGAACGCTGCTCGTCGCCGAGCGGCTCCGGCAGGTCGGGCACCGGGCGCAGGGTCGGCGCCGGCAACAGCGCCAGGCGGGCACCCACCAGCGCCCGGTCGGTGGCCAGCGAGCCCTCGCCGGGCAGGTCGCCCAGCTCGTCGGTGATCCGCAGGTGCCGGGCGACCTCGTCGCGCAGGGTCCGCGGGTCCTCCTCGCGGAACCAGGTCAGCCCGTCGGCGGCGCACATCCGCCGCACCTGGCCGAGGATCCGCTCGGCCGGGCCGCCGACGAAGACGTCCTTGGTGATGCCGATGTTGTGGTCGACCAGCGCGACCACGGCGTGCTCCGGGCCACCCTCGGCGTCGTCCTCGTAGGCGAACGTGGCGAGGTAGGACGTCTGGTCGCCGTACACGTCGCCATAGGCATAGGTGCCGGTCGGCCGGACCCGCCCGAGCTGGCCGGACCACGACGGCGCCTGCGCGCCGGGCTTGACGGTGGCGGCACCGGTCGCGTCGGGCACGAGGGAGGCGAAAACGGACCGGATCGTGGTCGCGGCCGCGGCCCGCCGGCGGGAGGTGGCGGTCAGGAAACCTTCGACGAAGCTGCGCACGGCGCCGGCGCGGTCCTCCTCGGCGACCGCGTAGACGCTGCCGAGCAATGCGGTGCCGAGCATCTCGGCGTCCAGCGCGCAGTCGAGCTTGTCGACGTCCCGCGCGGCCTTGAGCACGGCCTCGAAGGGGGTCTGTGGCGTCGCCATGTGACGACCCTACGCTCGTCGGCCGTAGCGGGCACTATCGGCAAAAGTGCGCTATCGGGGCGGTAGGGCGGCGGCGTACGCGTCGCGGGCGGTCGTGTAATCGCGCAGGACCACCCGGACCGGCGCGATCACGTGGTCGCGGCCCACCTCGCCGACGGACTCACGCATCCGTGCCTCGGCCCGCCGCCGGGCGCGTCGTGCACCCAGATGGATGAACGGCTTCACCAGCAGCGCGAGCAGGATGCCGGCGACCAGACCGCCCAGCAGCCCCAGCGTGGGTAGCGGGATCTCGCCGAACATCGGGTAGTCGAACCGGGGCAGCCCGAGCGCGCGGACGATGTAGCCCGCGACCAGCCAGCCGAGCCCCGCCACCGCGGCGAGGGTGAGCACCCACTGCAGCAGGCCGACAGCCCGCCACCAGGCGCGCTTGCGCTCGACGCCGAGCTCGGTGCCGGCGACGGCCTTGTCGAGGGCGTCCGGCAGGTCGCCCAGCCGGGACCGGGCGGCGCCGCCGACCGCGACCCGCCACGGCTCGGGCAGGTCGCTCGCCGCGTTGTCCGTGACGCCGCGCAGCGCGATGCCGAGCGAGGCCCGCTGCGCGGCGGTCGGGTCGGGCAGCGAGGTCCGGGCCGGCGGGGGCGGCTCGCTCCCGCCCACGGCGACCTCGGTGCCCGCCACGGGCGGGGTGTGCAGGTGGAGCCGGCGCAGCGGGTCGGGCCGCAGCTTGCGCCAGAACCTGACCAGCGGCCAGCCAGTCGCGGAACCCGCCCGGTGCCGGTAGGCCCGCTCGGTCGCGTCGGCCACGGCGGGCACGCCCGCGACGCCGGCGAGCGCGTCGGCCAGGCTGCGGACGGTGCTCTTGTCGACGTCCTCCGGCGCGGGACCGCCGACCAGGTCGTCGAGGCGGGCGAGGGTGGTGTCGACGTCGCTGCTGAGCCGGCGCAGCGCGGCCTGGCGCTCGGCCACCGTGCGTTCCAGGAGCCGGCGCAGCTCGACCATGGCCGCGTCCTGGACGGCCGCGGTGGCCAGCACCGGCACGCCGCCGAGGCCGTCCTCCTCGAGCAGCCGGCGCAGGTCGTCGAGCACCTTCGGCAGGTCGGCGGTGGACAAGCGGTCAGCCTGGTTGAGCACGACGACGGTGACGTCCTTGTGCCGGTGGAACTCGCGCAGGTAGGCCTCGTGCACCACCCGGTCGGCGTACTTCTGCGGGTCGACCACCCAGACGATCAGGTCGACGAGGCCGAGCAGCCGGTCGACCTCGACCCGGTGGGATGCCTCGACGGAGTCGAAGTCGGGCAGGTCGAGCAGCACCAGGCCGCGCAGCGCGGCCTCGTCGTCGCCGTCCAGCGGGCTCTCCCGGGCGAACCGGTTGCGCGGCAGCACGCCGACCCAGTCGAGCAGCCCGGCCGCGCCGTCGGCCGCGCCCCAGACGCAGGCGAACGCCTGGCCGGTGGTCGGGCGGCGGACCCCGACGGGCGAGAGACGCATGTGCGCCAGCGCGTTGAACAGGCTGGACTTGCCACTGCCCGTGGCGCCGGCGAGCGCGACCAGCGTGTGGTCGCGGGACAGCGCGAGCCGGCCGGTGGCCCGCTCCACCAGCGTGTGCGCCGGCACCAGCCGCTCGGACGGTAGGTGCCCGTCGGCGGCGTCGAGGAAGCCCTGCACCGCGTCGAGGCGGCCGAGCAGCACGTCGGGGTCGACGCGGCGGTTGCCGCGCAGGCTCTCCCGAACCCGGCCCAGGAACTGGGTCACTGCGGCGCCCCCGAACCTCGCTGTGGCAGCGCCAGCTTGGCGCCACTGGTGAGCGCCGCCGCCGACCGCGCCCGCTCGACCTCCTGCGCCGCCGCCCGCAGCTCGCCGCCCGGGTCCGCGTCGACGCCGACGGCCTCGATCCGGTCGAAGTAGCGGGCGGCCTCGTCGGCGAGTAGCACGTCGACCCGTTCGAGCAGGTCCTGCCGGGCCTTGGCGGCGAGCCGGCGGATCGCCTGGTCGCCGAAGATCGCCTCGAGCACCTTCTGCGCGGCCAGCGTGGTGCCGGCGGCGGTGCCGATCTCCAGGCCGGTGGGGATGAAGGCCGTCGACGCGAACACCGCGATCATGACGGCCAGGCCGGTGGCGTTCACCGCGTACGCCGCCGTCCGGGCGACGAACCGCTTGTCGCTGCCCTCCTGGCGGACCAGCTCCAGCACGCCGCGCTGCCAGTCGCGGACGAGCCGGTCGGCGCGCTCGGCGAGGTCCGGCGTCGGCCGGGCCAGCGCCGGCTCCAGCAGCGCGGCGCCCGCCGGATGGGCCTGCCAGCCGGTGTACGCGTTCTCGGCGGCATCGGCCGCGACGCCCCGCAGCAGCGTGGTGAGCTGGGACTCGATCGCCGACTTGAGCCGGTTGCCGGGCTGGGGCCGGCCGGTGACGGCGGCGGTGATCCGGTCGCGGATGCGGCCGATCCGGGCCTCCAGCCCCCGGAAGAACTCGCCGGTGCCGACGAACTCGTGCCAGCGGTTGAGCACCTCGCCGCGGAGCATCCGGCCGTCCTTGAGGCTGCGCTCGACGGTCTCGGCCGCGCCGCGGTAGGCCAGGCGTACCCGGTCGCGCAGGGCCCGGGCCGCCGCGGCCTGCTCGTCGGCGGCGGCCGCGAGCCCGTCGGCGGCCGGCCGCAGGGCCGCCACGGCGCCGTCGAGGGTCTGCCGGACCACGGCGGCGCGGGCGTTGGCGTCGCTGGCCAGCCGGTCGAACCAGGCCCGCATCTCGGCGGTGTCGCGGTGCGGAAGCAGGCCCTGGCCGTCGACGTCGGTCTCCGGGAGCACGAACAGCGGCGCCTCGGCGAGGTCGTTGGTCTCGAGCATCTCCGCCAGGTGGGCGGTCACCTCGTCACCCGCCTCGGGCGGCACCCGGTCGAGCACCAGGGCGATCACCGTGCCCCGCAGCCGGGCGGTGCGCAGCAGCTCCCACGGCACGGCGTCGGCGTAGCGGGCGGCGGTCGTGACGAACAGCCAGAGGTCGGCGGCGGCTAGCAGCTGCGCGGCCAGCTGCCGGTTCTGGTCGACCACCGAGTCGATGTCGGGCGCGTCGAGGAACGCCAGCCCCGGAGTCAGCGCGGGCGCGGCGACGAGCTGCAGCGTCCGCGGATCGTCGCTGGGCTGGGTCGTCCGGGTCAGCCCGGGCAGCAGGTCGCCCTGCCGGAACCACTGGCTGTCGGACGGGTTGCAGACCAGGACGGGCGCCCGGGTGGTCGGCCGCAGCACGCCGGGCGCGCTGACCCGGGCCTGCACGAGGCTGTTGACCAAGGTCGACTTGCCGGCACCGGTGGAGCCGCCGACCACGACGAGTAACGGCGCGTCGAGCCGGGCCAGCCTGGGCAGGAGATAGTCGTCGAGCTGATCGATGAGCGCGGCGCCGACCTTGCGGGCCTCGGCCGCCGAGGTCAAGGCCAGGGGGTAGTCGGCGGCGGAGATCGCTGCCCGTAGTCGGCCCAGCGCGCCGGGTAGCCCCTCGGGAGCCACCGCCGCTACCTGCGTCGTCACGGGTAAAGCGTGCCCGATCTATGCAGCCTGTTCAACAGGAACGCGGCGGTTGAAGTTGCGCGAACCACACTCAACCCAATTTGACGACTGGCGTGATCGTGGCATCATTGAGCCCGATCCACTCAACTTGAGATAAGGAAGTAGCCATGGCACGTGCGGTCGGCATCGACCTCGGCACGACGAACTCGGTCGTCAGCGTCCTCGAAGGCGGTGAGCCCACCGTCATCGCAAACGCGGAGGGTGCGCGCACGACCCCCTCGATCGTCGCGTTCGCCCGCAACGGCGAGGTGCTCGTCGGTGAGGTCGCCAAGCGCCAGGCGGTGACCAACCCGGATCGGACGATCCGTTCGGTCAAGCGGGAAATGGGCACCAACTGGTCGATTGACATCGATGGCAAGAAATACACCTCGCAGGAGATCTCTGCCCGCGTCCTGATGAAGCTCAAGCGGGACGCCGAGGCCTACCTGGGCGAGCAGATCGCCGACGCGGTTATCACCGTCCCGGCGTACTTCAACGACGCCCAGCGCCAGGCCACCAAGGAGGCCGGCGAGATCGCGGGCTTCAACGTGCTCCGGATCGTCAACGAGCCGACGGCGGCGGCCCTGGCCTACGGCCTCGACAAGGGCTCCAAGGAGCAGACCGTCCTGGTGTTCGACCTCGGTGGCGGCACGTTCGACGTGTCCGTCCTCGAGCTCGCCGAGGGCGTCGTCGAGGTCAAGTCCACCTCGGGCGACAACCACCTCGGTGGTGACGACTGGGACGAGCGGGTCATCGAGCACCTGGTCAAGACGTTCCGCGGCCAGCACGGCATCGACCTCTCGCAGGACAAGATGGCGCTGCAGCGGCTGCGTGAGGCCGCCGAGAAGGCCAAGATCGAGCTTTCCGCGGCGACCACCACCAACATCAACCTGCCCTACATCACCGCCGGGCAGGCCGGCCCGCTGCACCTCGACGTGACGCTGTCCCGGTCGGAGTTCCAGCGGATGACGCAGGACCTGCTGGACCGCACCAAGCAGCCGTTCGAGCAGGCCATCAAGGACGCCGGCGTCAAGGTCGCCGACGTCGACCACGTCATCCTGGTCGGTGGCTCGACCCGGATGCCGGCCGTGACCGACCTGGTCAAGCAGCTCACCGGCAAGGAGCCCAACAAGGGCGTCAACCCCGACGAGGTCGTCGCGGTCGGTGCCGCGCTGCAGGCCGGCGTGCTCAAGGGCGAGGTCAAGGACGTTCTGCTCCTCGACGTCACCCCGCTGAGCCTCGGCATCGAGACCAAGGGCGGCATCTTCACCAAGCTGATCGAGCGCAACACCACGATCCCGACGAAGCGCTCCGAGGTCTTCACGACGGCCGACGACAACCAGCCGTCCGTGCTGATCCAGGTCTTCCAGGGCGAGCGTGAGATCGCGGCCTACAACAAGAAGCTCGCCACCTTCGAGCTCACGGGTCTCCCGCCGGCGCCGCGCGGCGTGCCGCAGATCGAGGTCACCTTCGACATCGACGCCAACGGCATCGTCCACGTCAACGCCAAGGACCTGGGCACCGGCAAGGAGCAGTCGATGACGATCACCGGTGGCTCCGCGCTGCCGAAGGACGACATCGACCGGATGATGCGCGACGCGCAGGAGCACGCCGACGACGACAAGCGCCGGCGCGACGAGGCGGAGACCCGCAACCTCGCCGAGCAGCTCCAGTGGCAGACCGAGAAGTTCCTCGCGGAGAGCGGCGACAAGCTCCCGGGCGAGTCGCGTGACCAGATCAACGAGGCGCTGGGCGACCTGCGCAGCGCGCTCGGTGGCACCGACATCGAGAAGATCAAGTCCGCGCACGAGAAGCTGGCGCAGGTCTCGCAGCAGGCCGGCTCGCTGCTCTACTCGCAGCAGCAGGCCGAGCAGCAGGCGGGCCCCGGCGGCCCCGGCACGGCCGGCCCCGGCCCCGACGGCGCCGCCGGCCCGGGCACCGGTGCTCCCGGTGGCAACGGCAGCGGTCCGGACGACGTGGTCGACGCCGAGATCGTCGAGGACGACAAGAAGTGACCCGACGGCAAGCGACGTCAGTGAGGATGTCGGCATGACGGAAAAGCCACGAGCCGCCGACCCGGCCGCCGCCGGGTCGGCGCCGGGTGGCACCGAGCGCGACCAAGCCGACGGCAAGGAAGCGGAGCGGATCGTCATCCGGGACAAGCGACGGATCGACGCGACCGGCAAGCTCAGGACCGAGAAGGACGAGCCTGCGGAGCCGGCCGCCAAGGAGGACACCGAGGTGCCCGGCCCAGAAGCCCCGGCCGAGCAGCAGCCGGTCGACACCCCGGCGCCGGCCGCTGACGCCGGCACCGAGGAGAAGCCGGCCGAGCAGCTGGAAGAGCCGGCCGCACCGGCCGGGCTCGGAGCTGAGCTGGAGTCGCTGCGGGCCGACCTGGAGGAGCGCACCCGCGACCTCCAGCGGGTGTCCGCGGAATACGCCAACTACCGGAAGCGGGTCGACCGCGACCGGGGCCTGGCGGCGGAGCAGACCACCGGCCAGGTGATCAGCACGCTGCTGCCGGTGCTGGACGACCTCGACCGGGCGCGGGAACACGGCGACCTGGTCGGGCCGTTCGGAAGTGTGGCGGAACAGCTCGTCACGGCCCTGGGCAAGTTCGGGCTGACCGCGTTCGGCGAGAAGGGCGACCCGTTCGACCCGACCCGCCACGACGCGGTGGCCCACCTGACCTCGGCCGAGGTCACGGAGCCGACGTGCATCGACGTGATGCGCCGCGGCTACCAGCTCGGCGACCGCCTGCTGCGACCGGCGCTGGTCGCGGTGGCCGACCCCGAGTGACCCGAAACCTGCGGATAGTCGGAAGGGAGGCGGACTGACGTGGGCTCCAAGGATTGGCTGGAGAAGGACTTCTACGCCGTGCTCGGCGTTCCGAAGTCCGCCTCCGCCGACGACATCAAGCGCAGCTACCGCAAGCTGGCCCGGGAGCTGCACCCCGATCACAACCCGGGCAACAGCGAGGCCGAGGACCGCTTCAAGGCGGTCTCCGAGGCGTACGACGTGCTCTCCGACACCGGTCGGCGCAAGGAGTACGACGAGATGCGCTCGCTCTTCGGCGCGGGCGCGTTCCGGCGGGGCGCGCGCACCGGCGGCGGGCCCGGCCCGGGTGGCTTCGACGCCTCGGACCTGTCGGACCTGTTCGGAGGCTTCGGCGGCGGTGGCGGCCCGACCACGGGCACCGGTCGCGACGGCCGGTTCGGTGGAGCGGGCTTCTCCGACCTGTTCGGCTCGATCTTCTCGGGCGGCGCGCGGACCCAACCCCGCGGCCCCGGCCGCGGTCGTGACGTCGAGGCCGAGGTCACGCTCGACTTCGGCGACGCCGTCCGCGGCGTGACGCTGCCGCTGACGTTGCGGGCGCCCGGCGTCTGCGACACCTGCCACGGCAACGGTGCCAAGCCGGGCACCCAGCCGCGCACCTGCCCGCAGTGCCAGGGCTCCGGGCTGATCACCCGCAACCAGGGCTCGTTCAGCTTCTCGGAGCCGTGCCGCGAGTGCCAGGGCGTCGGCTCGATCGTCGACGAGAAGTGCCCGGAGTGCCGCGGCACCGGCGGCGTCACCAAGGCCCGCACGCTCAACGTGCGGTTCCCGGCCGGCGTCTCCGACGGGCAGCGCATCCGGCTGGCCGGCCGGGGCGAGGCCGGCGAGCGCGGTGGTCCCCCCGGCGACCTCTACGTGCTGGTGCGGGTCCGGGCCGACGACATGTTCGGCCGGTCCGGCAACGACCTGACCATCACCGCTCCGATCACCTACCCGGAGGCGGTGTTCGGCACCGACCTGCGGGTGCCCACGCTGGACGGTTACGTGACGCTGCGGGTGCCGCCGGGCACGCCGGCGGGCCGGGTCCTGCGGGCCCGGGGCAAGGGCGTGACCAAGCGCGATGGACAGGCCGGTGACCTCCTCGTCACGATAGAGGTGGCCGTGCCGACGGCCTTGACCGACGAGGCCCGCGAGGCGCTGGAGAAGTTCGCCGTGCTCTCGCCGGACGCGGGTCGCGACACCTTGTGGCGGAGGTGAGACGTCCGATGGCGTCCTACGAGGAACAGGAAATCTCGGTCACGATCGAAGCGTCGTCAGACGCCAAGGTCCTGATCATCTCGGTCGCGGCGCGGATGGCCGGCATGCACCCGCAGACACTGCGGCAGTACGACCGGCTCGGGCTGGTGCAGCCCGGCCGGGCGGCCGGCGGCGGGCGCCGCTACAGCACCCGCGACGTCGAGTTGCTGCGCGAGGTGCAGCGGCTCAGCCAGGACGAGGGTGTCAACCTCGAGGGCATCCGCCGCATCATCGGGCTTGAGCAGACCGTGGGCGACCTGCGCGACCGGGTCGCCGACCTCGAGGCGGCACTGACCGCGGCCTACCAGCGGATCGCCGAGCTGGAGGCGGTCAGCGCCTACCCGCGCGGCGACCTGGTGCCGACCGCGCGCG
>NZ_JBFAIU010000255.1:0-11254 GCF_040654855.1 Asanoa sp. NPDC050611 | reverse complement strand
GTCAGGCCGCGGTTGGTGCCCGCGGTGCGGGTCGGGCTCGCCCTGCTGTGGGTGGTGTCGGAAATGGGCAGTATCGAACCATGACCGAATCTTCTGGGCGCCGCGAGTCGACCGAGTCCGTGGACGTGAGTGGCGCCGACGACGTCGCCTCCGCCGCGGCCGTCCTCGCCGCCGCCGGTGACCCGGCCACGCCGCTGATGCCGCTGCTGGAGACGGCACCGGCCGTGCTCGACGCCCGGGCCATCGCCGGTGCGCCCCGGGTCGACCGGCTCCAGATCGGCGAGGTCGACCTCGCGGGCGAGCTGGGCATCACACCCGGCGACGACGAGGTGGAGCTGGTCGGCATCCGTACCCAGGTCGTGCTCGCCTCGGCGGCGGCGGGCATCAAGCCGCCGGTAGGGCCGGTCTCGCGCATCACCACCGACGCGGCGGCGCTCGCCGTCTCGACCCACCGGCTGCGCCGGCTCGGCTTCGCCGGGCGGGCCTGCATTCACCCGGCGCAACTGCCCGTCGTGCACGAGGTCTTCACCCCGACAGCGGCCGAGGTCGCCGACGCCCGCGAGGTGATCGCGCTGCTGGCGTCCGCGGAGCCCGCGGGCACCGGGGTGGTGCTCGACGCCGCCGGCCGCTTGGTCGACCCGGCCGTCCTGCGCGCGGCGCGGCGGATCCTGGCGCTCGCCAGGGCGGCGGCGTGAGCCGGGTCGCCGCGCTCGACCTGACGCTGCCCTCGTACGGTTGGCGGGACGTGCCCATGCCGGGCGCCAACGCGCCTCTCGCGCTCACCCGGCTCGACTCCAGGCCGGGCACGCTCGCCCTGCACGGCCGGTTCCCGGCGGGGTTCCACCGCCCGGTCGCCGGCGGCTACGTCGTCGCCGAGGAGTTCCTGGTGCTCGACGGGACGCTGGAGATCGGCGGTGCGGTGTTCCGGCGGGGCGACCTCACCTACGTCCCGCCGGGGTACGTCCGCGCGGGGATGCGCTCGGTGGGTGGTTGCACCGTGCTGGCGTGGTTCGGCGGCCCGGCGGAGTTCCGCGAGGCTCATCTCCTGCCCGTGGCGGTGCGCGGGCTCGTGACGGTCGCGTTCGGGGAAGAGCTCGACCTGCCGGCGGGGCGGTGGTGCCGGGGCGGGGCGGTGCCCCCGGGTGCCACCGGCGACGTGGTGACCGCCGACCTCTCGGCGTGGCGGCGACTCGACGGTTCGCCCGTGGTGCGCAACGCCGTGGTGCGCGTGGAGAAGCCGTGACGACGTCGCTCTTCGACCCGGCCTGGGTCGGGGTGGAAGGCGTGTTCGGCGGGTTCGTGCTCGGCCGGATCGTGGACGCCGCCGACGCCGACGACGGGTTCGCACCGCAGGCGGTGACCGTCCACTTCGTCTCCCTGGTGCGGGCGGGCGAGGCCGACCTGCGGGTGGAGACGTTGCACCGAGGCCGGGCGACCGCCAGCCGGCGGATCGAGTTGCGCCAGGACGGGCGGCTGCGCGCGCACGCGGTCGTGTCGCTCGTGCCCACGGTGCAGGAACCTCTGTGGGAGCCGAGCGCCGACCCGACGCCGTGGGGTGACCCGGAGTCCTGCCCGCCCGCCCCGTGGCACGGTGGGCTGCCGTTCAGCGCCCTCTTCGAGGTGCGGGCGCTCGGCGATCGGACGCGCGACGGTGGCTTGGCGGCGTGGGTACGGATGCGCGCGGGAATGTCCCTCGGCCCGCACGCCGCCGCATCCGTCTTCCTCGACCTGCTGCCGCCCGCGCCACTCGCGATGGATCCGCCCGCGTTCTTCGTGCCGACGACGGACTTCACCGTCCATTTCGCACCGTCGTACGAGAATGTCCGCACCGGCTGGCACGTCGTGACGCACCGGACGGTCTGGGCGTCCCGCGAGGCCTGCGTGGACGAGTCCGCCGTCTACGACCGCGGCGGGCGGCTCCTGGCGCAGCTGCGCCAGGGCCGCGCGATCCGCTGGCCCAGCTCGCACGGCCGGGGCCTGCCGGTGTGACGCTTCCCGGCGTGGCTCATACCGCGATCGGCTCGGCGGCCGGGATCGAGGCGCGGATCGCCTCGTCCACGTCGGTCGCGGACAGCCCGAACGTCGCGGCCGTCAGCGTCGCGTCGAGCACGAAGGGCCGGTCCCACTGGTAGCTCATCTCGACGAACTCCCGGGTGCGGCGGTCGAAGAGCCCAGCGGCTCGGATCGCTGCCTTCGGGTATGCCCGGAGGCGGGGCATCGGGTAACCGCCGATCTCCGCGAGCTTCGCGACGACCTGGCGCAGGCTCATCGGGGCCGGCGACGGGACATGCCAACCCCGACCCCACGCGCGCGGGTCGCGGGCGAGGGCGATCAGCGCGGTCGCCATGTCGCCGGTGTAGGTGAACGTGTGCGGGTTGTCCAGCTGGCCGGGCAGCCAGACCGTCTTGTTGGCGCGCAGCCCAGGCATCGCCATCTCGATCACCGAGTAGCGCGGGCTCAGGTAGTCGGAGCCGCGGACCTCGGTGACACCGCTGATCCGGCCCGACCGGTAGGCGGCGACGGCGTCCGTCCACATCTTCGCCCGGACCTGGCCCTTGACGGTCTGCGCGGCCATCGGCAGGTCCTCGGTCATCGGACCGTCGACCGGGCCGTAGCCGTAGAGGCAGCCGGTGATCGCCAGGGGCGCGCCACTGGACGCGGCCGCGGCCAGCATCGCCTCGGCCATCGGCGGCCAGTCCGTCGGCCAGGTGTGATAGGGCGGGTTGACGCAGTTGTAGATCGCCACCGCGCCCTGGCTGAGCCGGGTCAGGGCCGGCGCGTCGGAGGCGTCCGCGGCGACCCGCTCGATGCCGGGGTGGACCGGGCCGCTGCCGGAACGCGTGATCATCCGGACCCGCTCACCGCTGTCGGCGAGCTTGCGGGCGACGGTGCTGCCGATGATTCCGGCTCCGATGACGACGTGCATGATCTTCCTCCATCGACTGGATTCGGAGAGCAGTGCTCTCTGTTAAGAGCAATAGTCCACGGAACAGTGCCCTCTGTCAAGAGCAGTGCTCTCGGTATGCGACACTGATCTCGTGAAGGCGACATCGATGCGGGCCCGGCTGCGGGCGGAGATGACCGACGAGATCAAGGCGATCGCGCGGCGGCACCTGGCGACCGAGGGCGCCAACCTGTCGCTGCGGGCCGTCGCACGCGACCTGGGCGTGGTCTCGTCCGCGATCTACCGGTACTTCCCGAGCCGCGACGAGCTGCTCACGGCGCTGATCCTCGACGCGTACACCGCGCTCGGTGGTTCGGTCGCGGCGGCCGAGGGTGCGGTCGACCGGGCCGACCTGACCGGTCGGTTCCTCGCGATCTGCCATACGGTGCGCGACTGGGCGCTGGCCAACCCGCACGAGTACGCGCTGATCTACGGCAGCCCGGTGCCGGGCTATGTGGCGCCGCGGGACACGGTGCCGGCGGCCACGCGGGCGGTGACCGTGCTGGGTGGCGTGATCGAGGACGCGACCCTGGCCGGCGTGCTCCGCGACGACGACCGGCTGCCGGACGACGCGGCGGCCGACGTGGCCCGGATCGGGGCGATGATCGCGCCGAGCGCGCCGTTGGGCCCGCTGAGCCGTGCCCTGGGCAGCTGGCTTCAGCTCTTCGGCTTCGTCAGCTTCGAGATCTTCGGGCAGCTGCACAACACCGTGGACGTGCCCGGGCCGCTGTTCGCGCAGCAGATGCGGGCCCAGGCGGCGTACATCGGACTGCCTACGACTTGAGCGTCTCCTGGTGCTTCACGTAGCGCTCCAGCAGGCCGCCCAGCTCGCTCTGGATGAACGCGTAGAAGTCGCCCATCCCGGCGATCCGGTCGCCGGCCGGGGTGCCACGCCCGCCGGCCGCGGCCACGCCGCCCTCGGCGAGCTTCGCGATCTGGGAGAACAGCGTGCCCTTGATGATCGATCCCATGTACCAGGCGTCGTCGGGCAGGCCGTAGCGGTCCCGCCGCGAGCCGGGCACGGCGGAGCGCTCGACGAGGCCGAGATGCTGCAGGTAGCGCACCGCCTGGGAGACCGCGGCCGGGCTGATCTCCAGCCCGTCGCTGAGCTCCTTTGCGGTCAGGTAGCCGGTGTCGGAGGCCATGAGCTGCATCAGCACGCGGGCCGCCATCCGGGGGAAGCCCCAGTCGGCATAGAGCCGGGCCATGTCCTCGACGTACTGCCTCAGTGCGGCCGGGTCGCGTTCGTCAGCCATGTCGCGCACCTCCTTTGATCAATTTTGCCGGGCGTGATTTATCTTGACGACCTCTTGACGCTCATCAAGCTTCACAACTTTGTGAAGCAAGTGTAGCTTCCAAAATTATGGAGAACGTCATTTCGGTCAAGGGGCTCGTGAAGAGCTTCGGCCGGACCCGCGCCCTCGACGGACTCGACCTCGAGGTGCGCCGCGGGGAGGTGCACGGCTTCCTGGGCCCCAACGGCGCAGGCAAGTCCACCGCCATCCGCGTGCTGCTCGGCCTCCTCAAAGCCGATGGTGGCACCGCCACCCTGTTCGGGGGAGACCCCTGGCGCGACGCGGTGTCGCTGCACCGCCGCCTCGCCTACGTGCCGGGCGACGTCACGCTGTGGCCCAACCTGACCGGCGGCGAGGTCATCGACCTCCTCGGCCGGCTCCGCGGCGGCCTCGACACCAAGCGCCGCGACGAGCTGATCGAGCGGTTCGAGCTCGACCCGCGCAAGAAGGGCCGCACGTACTCGAAGGGCAACCGCCAGAAGGTGGCGCTGGTCGCCGCCCTGGCTTCCGACGCCGAGCTGCTCGTGCTCGACGAGCCCACCTCCGGCCTGGACCCGCTGATGGAGTCGGTGTTCCAGAGCTGCGTCAACGAGGAGAGCGGTGCCGGCCGGACCGTGCTGCTGTCCAGCCACATCCTGGCCGAGGCGGAGGCGCTCTGCGACCGGGTGAGCATCATCCGCGCGGGCCGCACCGTCGAGTCCGGCACCCTCGCCGACCTGCGCCACCTGACGCGTACGTCGATCCACGCCGAGCTGGCCGGCTCGCCCAACGGGATCGCCGCGCTGACCGGCGTGCACGACCTGGTCGTCGATGGCGACCGCGTGCGACTCCAGGTCGACAACGCCGAGCTGGACACCGTGCTGCGCGCCCTGACCACGGTCGGCGTGCGCAGCCTGACCAGCCAGCCGCCGACACTGGAAGAGCTGTTCCTGCGGCACTACCAGAAGGAAGAGGCGTTGTCGGCATGACTGGCACGTGGCACCTCTTCCGGCTGGCGCTGCGCCGCGACCGGGTCGTCCTTCCCCTGTGGACGATCCTCCTCGGGCTCTTTCCCGGCCTGGTCGCGAGCAGCTTCGCCAGCCTTTATCCGGACCAGGCGGAGCTGGAGAAGTTCGCCGCCTCGATGTCGAGCCCGTCGCTGACCGCCGTGTACGGCCCGATCTGGTCGCCGACCCTCGGCGGCCTGACGGCCTGGCGGTCCAGCATCGTCCTGCTGATCGTCTGCCTGGCCACCGCGTTCACCGTCGTCCGGCACACCCGCGCCGAGGAGGAGCAGGGCCGTCGCGAGCTGCTGGGCTCCACGGTCGTCGGGCGTGGTGCCGGGCTGGTGGCCGCGCTGCTGGTCGCGCTGCTGGCCGCGGTCGTGGTCGGCGGCCTGACCGCGGTGGGCACCGCGGCCGCGGGCGCCGACGGCACAGGCTCGGTCGCCCTCGGCCTGCAGTACTTCCTGGCCTGCCTGCTGTTCGCCGGGATCGCCGCGGTGCTCGCCCAGGTCGCACAGGGCGCCCGCACGGCGCGCTGGATCGCCGGCGCGGTGCTGATCGGCTCGCTGCTGCTGCGGATGCTCGGCGACGCGGGTGGGGACCTGAACTCGCCGTTGTCGTGGATCTCGCCGATCGGCTTCCTCCAGCGGATCCGGCCGTTCGCCGACGAACGCTGGTGGCTGGCCGCGGTCGTGCTGGTGGTCGTCGCCGTGCTCACCGCCGTGGCGTACCGGCTGAACGCCCGCCGCGACCTCGACGCGGGTCTCATCGCGCCGCGGCCCGGACCGGCGCGGGCGCCGCGTGCCCTGCTCTCCCCGCTGGGCCTGGCCTGGCGGCTGCAGCGGAGCACGCTGTTCGGCTGGCTCATCGGGTACGCGGTCCTCGGCGTGTTCCTCGGCTCCGCCACGGACGCGGCGGTCGACGCCGTCCAGGACAGCCCGGACCTCGCCGACGCCATCGCGCGGCTCGGCAGCGGCGCCTCGATCGGCGACATGGTGATCGCCGCCGGTATGGCGATCATCGGGATCGGGGCCGCCGGCCAGGGTGTCCAGGCGGCGCTGCGGGCCCGCGGCGAGGAGAGCTCGCTGCGCGCGGAGCCGCTGCTGGCCGCGGCCGTCGGCCGGCTGCGCTGGATCGGCTCGCACCTGGTGTTCGCGTTCTTCGGACCGGCGCTCGGGCTGCTGGTGGCCGGCGTGTTC
This sequence comes from Asanoa sp. NPDC050611, assembly GCF_040654855.1. NCBI lineage: Bacteria > Bacillati > Actinomycetota > Actinomycetes > Micromonosporales > Micromonosporaceae > Asanoa > Asanoa sp. NPDC050611. The sequence goes on along the minus strand of NZ_JBFAIU010000255.1, from coordinate 4,833 downwards.
CTCGGCGCCGGCTACGGGGCGGCATCGGGGGAGGGCGGCGGTGCGATCGGCCGGGTGGTCGGTGCGGCGGCGGTGCAGGTGCCGGCCGTCTGGTTCACGGTCGCGATCGTGGTGCTGCTGTTCGGGCTGCTGCCGCGGCTGACCACGCTCGGCTGGGCGGTGCTCGCGTTCTTCCTGCTGCTCGGCCAGCTCGGCGCGATCCTCCAGCTCAGCCAGTGGGCGCTCGACCTGTCGCCGTTCACCCACCTGCCGTCACTGCCCGGCGGCGAGGTGACCGCGACGCCGCTGGTCTGGCTCGTCGCGATCGCCGCGGTGCTGACCGCGGCGGGGCTCGCCGGCTTCCGCCGGCGCGACGTCGCCAGCGGCGGCTGATCCCGCCTAGAGGTCGATGCGGGGCTCTCCGGACAACCGGGGAGCCCCGCCGCCCGACCGGCCACCTGCTGCCGCTTCTGCGGCCGGGCGCGCGGGACTTCTGCCGGCGGCCGTCGCGATCTAGGACGTGTCGTCGATCGGGACCACGCCGGCCAGGCCCGTCAGCGTGAGCAGTTCGACCAGGCGGGCGCACGCGCCCTCGACGACGACCTCGCAGTCGTGCCGGCGCGCGGTCAGGCAGATCCGGGCCAGCGCTTCGACGGTCAGCATGTCGGGTTCGGCGATCGTGGTCACGCAGACCACGACCCGCACCGGCCGGGGCAGCGCGGCGAGCCGCTCGCACAGCCCGACGAGCTCTCCGCGCCGGATGGTGGGGCCGAGTGTCAGCACGTACCGCCGCATGCGCACCTCCGGGGGACAGTGGTCTCCTCGCCGAGACCACCGTCACCCACGGACATCATCGCGGTTGCGCGTGGTGCAAGGTGCGCCGGGTGGCCAGCAGGGCGGCGCCGAGCGCCAGGCCGGCGCAGACCGCGACCACCACCGACAGTTCCGGCCAGGGCACGACCAACCGCACGGCGACGCCGGTCATCTCGGCCAGCGCGGCCCGGATGCCCAGCAATGCCGGCAGCGCCACCAGGGCACCGACCGCCGTGCCGAAGACGACCACGAGCGCGGTCTCCGCGCCGACCATCCGCAAGACCTGCCGGCTCGTCGCCCCGGACAGCCGCAGCACCCGGAAGTCGCGGCGCCGGTCGCCGGTGGCCATCACCAGCGTGTTGGCCACCGCGATGCTCGTGTAGCCGACCGACATGCCCACCATCACCAGCACGAACAGCCACACCAGCTGGTCCTCGTCGTCGCCGGCCGTGTACGCGAGCGGGTCCTGCGCCCGCACACCCGGGCCACCGGGCACCGCGGTGGGCGGCACGCCGCGGACGTACGCGGTCAAGGTCAGCGCCGACGGGTCGTGCGCCCGCACCAGGTCCCGCGGCAGGACGATCGGCGTGGTCAGCGTGCCGGGCTCGACCGACGCCGCGACCCGCAACGGCACGGCCTCGCCGTCGGGGAAGGTCAGGCGCAGCGTGTCGCCGGCCTGCCAGCGGGGATCGGCGACCACCGCCGTGTCGGCCGTCAGCGCCCCGGCGTCGCCGCGCACCGGCACCGCTCCCGGCACGACCCCGAGCGCGTCCACCGGCGTGCCGTCGACGAAGACCTGGGTGGACAGTCCGGACAGGACGGTTCCGGGCAGCGCGGCCACCGCCGCGTCCGAGAGGCCCGGAGTGCCGTCGGCGGTGACGATCGTGTCGACGCCGAGGGCTCGCGCGTCCTCGCCGCCGAACGCCGGCGACATCGTCTTCACCATGCCGAGGATGAGCGTGGCGAAGCCGACCGTGAGCAGGATCGGCCCGGCCGTCGCCGCGGTCCGCCGGATCGCCGTGCCGGCACTCTCCCGCACGACCTCACCGGTCGCCGACCGGCGCAGCGGGAAGGTCAACGCCCGCAGCACCGGTGGGATCAGCACCGGGGCGAGCAGCGTGCAGGCCAGGATCAGCGCCATCGCCGAGAAGATCGCCATGGTCAGCGCCGAGTCGCCGTCGCTCGTCGCGGTCAGCACCGCGAGCGCCAGGCCGACGACGCCGGACAGGCCGCCGAACACCCAGCGGGGCAGGGTCATCGCGTGCCGGTCGACGGCGGCCTCGCGCAGCGCCTCGAGCGGGCGCACCCGCGCCGCCCGCCGGGCCGCCACCCAGGCGCCGGCCACCGCCACGACGATGCCGGTGAGCACCGCCGGGCCCACGGCGAGCAGCGACGGGCTCGGCGCGAAACCGGCCGGCTCCAGCTCGGCCCGGACCAGCAGGTCGCCGAGCACCGGCGCGGCGAGCACGCCGAGCACGGCGCCGGCCGCCGCCGAGACGACGCCGACCACCAGCGCCTCGCCGAGCAGCAGGCGTCGGGTCTGCCGCGGCGTCGCGCCGATCGCCCGCAGCAGGGCCAGCTCCCGCCGGCGCTGGTAGGCGTTGAGGGCCGCGGTCGAGGCCATCACGAACACGGTCGCGAACGCCGCGAGGACCACCATCACCGTGATCAGTTGGGTGCCGAGCCAGCGGACGCGGGTGACCGCCTCCGGCTCCAGGGCGGTGCGGGCGTCGCCGGCGACCACGGTGCCGGCGTCGCCGATCGCGGCTCGCGCTGCGGCGGCCACGGCGTCCGGGTCGGCGTCGGGCTTCAGGACCAGGCCGATCGCGCGTACGCCGGGCGCCAGCTCGGCGTCGGCCACGTAGATCCCGGGCCCGTCGACCGTGCCGGTGACCCGCAGGTCCCGTGGGCCGGTGGCGGTCAGCACGGTGGCGGTCGACCCGGGCGCGAGACCGTAGCCGGCGTCCAGCGCCACCTCGCCGTCGGAGGTCGGCGCCGCCCCGGCCGCCAGGTGGTAGGGCGCCAGCGCCGCCGTCGACCAGGCGTGGCCGATCGGGTCGCCGGCCTGCGGGTCGCCGACCGGGCGCCCGTCCAGGACGAGCTGGGCGTAGAACGACCGGTCCGGCACCGCGGCCGCGACCCCGGGGACCGCGCTCAGCGTGCCCGCCAGGTCGTCGGCCCGCTGCGCGGACCAGGGCACGTACTCGACGTACGACTCGGCGTCCGCGCCGCCGGCCGGCGACTGCACTATCACCGCGGCGCCGGCGAGGCGGTCCGGCACCGCCGGCTGGGCCGAGACGAACACGACCAGCGACGCCGTCAGCACCCCGACCCCGAGGGTCAGCGCGACGAACGAACCCACGAAACCCGTCCACCGCTCGCGGACGGTCGACCATGCCAGCATCACGCCTCCAGCCGGGCCATGCGGGCCGCCACCTCGGCGGCGAACCCGGGGTCGCCCGGCGTGCCCGGGCCGGTCAGCTCGTCGACCAGGTGCCCGTCGGCGAGGAACAGCACGCGGTCGGCGTACGCCGCCGCCATGGGGTCGTGGGTGACCATGACGACCGTCTGGCCCTCCTCGTGCACAGCGGCCCGGAGCAGGCCCAGCACCTGCCGCGACGAGCGCAGGTCCAGCGCACCGGTCGGCTCGTCGGCGAACACCACCGCCGGCCGGGTGACCAGCGCGCGGGCGATCGCCACCCGCTGCTGCTGCCCGCCGGACAGCTCGCTCGGCCGGTGCCCGCCCCGCTCGGCGAGGCCGACGCCGGCGAGCGCCGCCGCCACGTCGACCGGGTCCGGTCGGCGGCCGGCCAGGCGCAGCGGCAGCGCGACGTTCTGTGCCGCGGTCAGCGCGGAGACGAGGTTGAACTCCTGGAAGACGAACCCGACCAGCTCGCGACGCAGCGTGGTGAGCCGGTGCTCGGAGAGCCCACCGAGGTCGGTGCCGCCGATCGTCACCGTGCCGGCGGTCGGCCGGTCCAGCCCGGCCGCGCAGTGCAGCAGCGTCGACTTGCCGGAGCCGGACGGGCCCATCACCGCGGTGTAGCTGCCGGAGCGGAAGCCGACCGAGACCCCGGCCAGCGCGGTCACCGCCGCGTCACCGGTGCCGTACGTCCGGCGTACCTCCCGCAGCAGGACCGCCTCGGCCCGCCGCGTACCTGTCGTCATCGTCATGCCGTCCAGCGAACCGGCCGGCGGGCGCCCGCACATGGGCGCGGAGGCGACAACCGGGGGTATACCTGGCGCTACCGTCGGACGCCGCATCGCCGGGTACGGTCGGCTGGTGACCGCGCGGACCGCATTCCAGGCCGTGAGCGAACGCCCGCTGGGGTTCCTCGCGTCGTCCTGGCCGTGGCGCTCGGTCGCCTATCTCTTCTCCGGCGTCCTGCTGGGCGCCGCGACCGCCGGCACGCTGATCGGCCTGCTGCTGGCCGGCGCGCTGCTGGCGCTGGCGGTGGTCGGCCTGGTGGCGTTCCTCGCCGTCGCGCTCTCCGGCATCGCGGTCGGGCGGTTCGAGCGGTGGCGGCTGCGGCTGGTCGACCACGACCCGCTGCCCGACCCGCACCGCCGGCCGGACCGGCGCGGGCGGATCGCCTGGGTGCGGCACCGGCTGCGCGAGCCGGCGACGTGGCGGGAGCTGGGCTACACGGTGGTCTCGCTGGGCGCGCTCTGGTGGATCGACGCGCTGATGCTCGGCATCGTGCTCGGGATTCCGATCTCGCTGCTGCTCAGTCCGTTCTTCCAGGAGTCGAGCCAGATCGTCCCCACGGCGCTGTTCGTGATCGCCGGGCTGGGTCTCCTGCCGTTCGCCGCGTACCCGATCACCGTCTGGGCCGGTGCCCGCGCCGCGCTGGCCCGCGCCATCCTCGCTCCGCGCGACGCGGAGCTCGGTGCCCAGCTCGTCGAGGTGACCCGGTCGCGGGCGCGGCTGGTGGACACGTTCGGCGTCACGGCGAGGCAGGCCTGCACGACGTTGCGGTAGTACGTCGCCTGCGTGGTGTCCTTGCTGCTGTCGCGCGGCGTCTGCATCCGCACGTCGAG
>NZ_JBFAIU010000254.1:0-11287 GCF_040654855.1 Asanoa sp. NPDC050611 | reverse complement strand
GTTTCCGGCAACTCGTCGCTGGCCAGCGTCGGCGCGGTCATCGGTGTGCTGGTCGACGAGGGTCTGGGTGCCCAGGACGACGGCGAGGGCGAGGCGTTCGGCGTCCTCGGCGCCCGGCTCGGCGGTGTAGACGGTGATGCGGAGATCGTCGAGGGCGACGACGAGCGTGTCGCAGTCCAGGGTGATGCGTCCGACCGCCGGGTGGTCGACGACCTTGCGTTTCGACGGGTCGGACAGCGGCGGGGCCTGGGCGTCCCACAATTCGGCGAAGCGGCGGCTCTTGGCGGCCAGTTCGGTGATCAGCCGGCGCAGCGAATGGTCGCCGGGGTAGCGCGAGGCGGTCAGGCGCAGGTCGGCGACGAGCCGGGCCTCGTGGTCGGCCTGCTCGACCGCGGTGTGCACGACTCGTGTGGGCAGGCCGGCGAGATTGCGCCAGACGGCGTTGCGTTCCAGGCCGCGCCAGGTCGAGGTGTCGCCCATCAGGGCGTCGTAGGGCGCGTTGGCAAGCACCAGCGTCCAGCTCGCGTCGTAGACGACCACCGGGGTGTGTGCGAGCCGGTCGAGCAGCCGCTGCACGCTCGGGGTGACCCGCGACGGCACCACGTCCAGGCCGGGCGCGGCGTGCCCGGCCAACCGGTACAGCAGGTCACGCTCGGTGTCGGCCAGGCGCAGGGCCCGGGCCAGGGCCCCGACCACCTGCGTCGACGGTGCGGTCGCGCGGCCCTGCTCGAGCCGGGTCAGGTAGTCGGTCGAGATGCCGGCGAGCGCGGCCAACTCCTCGCGGCGCAGGCCGCTGGCCCGGCGGCGCCGCCCGACCGGCACGCCGACGTTCTCCGGCGTGACCCGGTCGCGCCAACGGCGCACCGTACGACCGAACTCCCACGCTTCCACACGTCTAGTCTGCGCGAGCCCGAAGCAGGTTGTCCTGGCCCTGGCAGTCCTACGAAAACCGCACGACTGCCTGAAGGCGCGCCGGGCCCGCAGGCTGAGGCCATGACGTCCACCGAAACCGGAACCGTACTGATCACCGGCCCGACGCGTAACCTGGGTCGCCACACGACGCTCGCCCTCGCCGATCGACGCACCGACCTGCTGCTGGTGGGCCGCGGCGGGCGGGAGCTGACCGCGATCGCAGGCGAGGCCCGGGCCCGCGGCGCGCGGGTCCGCGAGATCGGCTGCGACCTGTCGCGCCTGGCCGATGTCCGCGCCGCCGCGGCCACCGTGCGCGACCTGCTCGCCGCCGGCGCCGTACGCCCGCTGCGCGCGCTGGTCGCCAATGCCGGTGTCATGTCGGGCGACACCCGCCGGGCCTCCGCCGACGGCTACGAGATGACCTTCGCCGTCAACTACCTGGCGCACGCGCAGCTCATCGGCGACCTGCTCGATTCGTTCACCGCCCCGGCTCGGGTCGTGCTGGTCGGCTCGAACACCTACAGCGCCAACGTGTGGCGCCGGATGCTGCACGTGCCGCAGGCCAGGTGGGCCGACCCGGTCGAGCTCGCCCGTCCCGCAGGCGGCGACACGAACCCTGGCAGCACCGAGGCCGGGATCGCCTACTCCAACGCGAAGCTGGCGATCCTGTACTACGCCCACGAGTTGCAACGCCACGTCGGCGCCGGAGTCAACGTCTCGGTGTTCGAGCCTGGCTGGATGCCCGGTACCGCGCTTGGCCGTGGCGCCCCCGAGGCGTTCCAGGCGATCGGCCGCGCGCTGGGCCGTGTTCCGGGTGTGTCGACGCCGCAACGCTCGGGGCCGTTGCTGGCGGCGATAGCCGTGGACGAGAAGTGGGCGCACTTGCGGGACGGCGCGTTCGTGGTGAAGACGAAGCCGACCGACGTGCAGCCGGTCGCCCTCGACCGCGACCGCGAGCAGCGCCTGTGGGCGGCCACCGCAGAGCTGCTGGAACGGGCGGACTCGACGCGAAAGCCCTGACCTTGAGCGTCCACGGGTCCGGTACGACAGGCGTCGTCGTACTACGCAGCATGGTCAGCCCGGCCATGCGATGCAGGAACGTGGACCTCCCCGATCCGGAGAGACCCATGATGGCGGTGAACTGCGCCCCACGGAAATCAGCGGACACCTTTCGCAGCGCGTCGACGGCATTGCCGCCGTCTCCATATGACTTGGCCAGATCGCTCGCTACGGCGACGTGCTCTCGCCGCGTTTGCTCGGCGGTGACGGCGTGAGGGAATTCAACACGCGCGTATGGTGGCAGGCTGATCAACTGCCTATACGCATTTCTTGCCTTCTCCGCGTGGACACCACGCGCGTTCTGGCACGCGAACGGTCTGAGTCGATACCGATTCTGCCCGTAACGACTTAAACGCGGGCTAATTCGCGTTCGCTGCCGGCGTAATGCGACGGCCTGTCGCACGCCGTGCGGAGAACACGTGCCGCCAGTGTTCGGCGGCTTCAATCATGTCGTGGCCGAGGTGCTCGAGGAACTGGCTCATGTCCTCGAGCCGGGCGCCGGCGGGCGTGGCGGTGCCTAAGGTCGCGGCTCCTTGCCGGGCGGCGTCGGCCAGGACGGCGTTCATGCGGGCACTTGCCAGCCAGGCGTGATACCAGACATCGTCGTCGATGACGTAGTGGTCGCGCCGTCGTCGGGGGTCGCGCCGTCGTCGGATCAGCTCCTGCCCTTCCAGCTCGCCGATCGCCTTGGAGATCGATGCCGGGCTGACCTGGAGTCGTTCGACCAGCTCAGCGGCGGTAAGGCTGCCGGTGTCGGTGGCGTAGAGGCAGGCGAGCACTCTGGCCGTCATCCGCGACAGCCCTGTCTTGACCATCAGCGAGGCGAACCGCTCCTCGAAGTCATGGACCGCTCCGGCATCACGACCGTAGGCGTCGGTGATGGTCGGCGCAGTCGGCGACGGGGTCGGCCGGCGCCGGCGAGCGCGCCGCTCGGTGGCCTGGTGTGCCCGATGAGACTGGTAGCCGCCAGGGCCGCCATTGCGTGTGATCTCCCGGATGACCGTGGAGGAAGGTCGGCCCAGGCGTCTGGCGATCTCGGCGTAGGTGACCCCTTCGGCTAGTCCGGCAGCGATGTGCTGGCGATCCTGACGCGTCAGCCGGCCTCCTGGCATTTGGCGGTCGCCTCCTGTCGCTGTCGGGCGTGATGGATTTGCAGGGCCCCGGTGGGCAGTATGCGTTCACGGACATCTCATTGCAACTTTGGCCGAGGGAGAATTGCATTCAGTCTCATGGTCATTGCACTTAATAACGCCCGTTTACCTGCGCGAATTGGCCGCGGTTGAGCTGGCTGAATTGACGACGCTATGAGGGCAACGTAGCCTTTCGTGTGTTCCGAAAATCGCGAGGTACTCGTGCGGAAGGAATGAGATGACCTCGCCCTCCCCCGCCTCGGACGGGGTTGCCTGGACATGCCTTCGGGTCATCTCTTCGATCCCCGAGAAACTCCCACAAAGGAACCCTCATGGCTTCACGCCTCGGTCGACTCACCATCGGCCTGCTCGCGGCCGCCGCGACGGTGGCGACCGGTGTCATCGCGGCTCCCACGGCGTCGTCCTCGGCCGCGGACGCCCCCGACCACGCTCAGGTTGAGGAGGCGATCGAGCAGGCGGTGGCCAGTCGCGGTGTTCCTGGCATGGTCGCCCAGGTCCGTGACCCTCGTGGGTGGTGGTTCGGCACGGCGGGGGTGGCCGACACCCGAACCGGCCGCGAGCGTCAGCAACACGAACGGTTCCGGATCGGCAGCGCCGCCAAGACGTTCACGGCAGCCGTGGTCCTGCTGCTGGAGGCCGAAGGCAAGCTGAGCCTCGACGACACTGTGGAGGAGTGGCTGCCCGGCCTGGTGCGGGGCAACGGCAACGACGCCAACACGATCACCATCAGGCACCTGCTCAACCACACCAGCGGGATCTTCAACTACGGCAACGACAAGGAGGAGTTCGCCAAGTTCTCCGGCCCGGCGTTCCTCGAGCACCGCTTCGACAGGTACACGCCTGAGCAGCTCGTGAAGGTCGGCCTGCGCAATCAGCGCTACTTCCCCGAACCGGGTGACGGCTTCACGTACACCAACACCGGCTACTTTCTCGCCGGGATGATCATCGAGAAGGCGACCGGCAGGACACTCGCCGACGAGATCGAGCGGCGGGTCGTCCGGCCGCTGGGCCTGACCGGGACGTACCTGCCCGGCCTGGAGACGAAGATACGTGGACCGCACCCACGGCACTACTCAACGTTGTTCGCGGCCGAACCCGACGCCCAGGTCTACGACGTGACGGAGCAGAGCGCCACCACCGGCTGGGCGGCCGGCGGCCTGGTCTCCACGATCCGCGATCTCGACCGGTTCGCCAGCGCGCTGCTGGGTGGCAGGTTGCTCCCGCCCGCCCAGCAGAAGTCAATGTTCACCATGGTCGAGACCAAGGTCGAGACGGAAGACGGCACCTGGATCGACCCATGGATTCCCAACACCACCTACGGCCTCGGCGTCTTTTCGTGGGACCTGTCATGCGGCGCGACTGTCTGGGGCATCGGCGGCGCCATCACCGGTGGGTTCACCTTCTCGATGGGCACCCGCGACGGCAACCGCCTGCTCACCACCAACATGAACATCGACCGGTATGCGGATCCTACGTCGATGGGCACGATCCAGTACGTGTTCGAGGCCGAGTTCTGCCCGTCCGGTTCCCGGATGTTGACCAAACCCAGTCCCACAACCACGAGGACGTGATCGTGACTACTGACCAGAGAGTCCCTCGGCGTGCCGCCCTGGCGATGGCGGGCGGTGCCGCGCTCAGCGCGGCGCTGGTGCCCGCTCCCGCCAGCGCTCACGCCGGTGGCCAGCGGCAGCGCTCCATCGCCACCGCCGATGCGCTGTATCGGGCCCTCACCGCCAAAGACCTCGACGCCTTCGCCGCCGTATGGGCACCCGATGCGATCTCCCGGATGCCGTTGACCCCGCCGGGTGAGATCCACGGTCGCGACGGCATCGTCGAAGGCATCGGCTTCTTCTTCATGGTCGTCGGTGAGGTCACGATGACGTGGCAGGTCCGGCCGCTGCTCGACCCCCACGAGGTTGTGTCCACCTGGACGATGGAAGCGCCGTTGCTCGCCGGTGGCGTCTACCGCAACCGGGGGGCGCAGATCATGCGTATCCACGGCGACCAGATCGTCGACAACACCGAGTTCCTCGACACGGCAGCCTTCCTGGCGGCCTTCGGCCAGCACTGAACACCCCGGATGACGCCTGGTGCGGATCTCCAGTCGGCACCAGGCATCAACCGAAGGGATGCGTCCCACTACCGCGAGGGGGTCCGGGCGTTGGCCACCCCTGAACCGTGGCACGCGTTCCCGCCGCTATTTACTGCCCGAATCGGTCTGACGTTGCCAGATGTCCGGGGTGGCTCCGCGTAGTCCACATCGGACTGGCCCGGCGGCGCCGGCACCGGACCGTCGCCCTCCGAGTCGGTCCAGCGATGACGGGGGTACGAGCCGAGGAAGCGCACCTCGGCGCTGACCCGGCGCAGCCCGCGCAGCGCCTCGCCCATCCGGTCGTCGGCCACGTGCCCGGTGCAGTCGAGGAAGAACGCGTAGCGGCCGAGCGCCTCGCCCGTCGGGCGGGACTCGATGCGGGTGAGGTTGACCCCGCGCACCGCCAGCTCCATCAGCACCGCGAGCAGCACGCCGACCCGGTCGTGGGCGATGTAGACGGCCAGCGAGGTGCGGTCGTCGCCGGTCGCCGGCGGCGGGGTGCCCGGCCGGGAGACGAGCACGAACCGGGTGACCGCGTCGCCGTGGTCGGCGATCTTGTCGGCCAGCACCGCCAGCCGCTGCTGGCTCGCGCCGATCGGGGCGCAGATGGCCGCGTCGTGCTCGCCGGTGGCGGCGCTGCGGGCGGCCGCGCCGTTGGAGAGCACGTCGACCACGACCGCGTCCGGCAGGTTGTCGCGCAGCCAGCCGCGGCACTGCGTGGAGGCCTGCGGGTGGGCGGCGACCGACCGGATGCCGGCGAGCGTGGCACCGGGGCGGGCGGCGAGCACGAACTCGACCGGCAGCACCACCTCGCGGGTGATCACGAGCGGCGCACCGGCGACCATCTCGTCGAGCGTGACCCCAACGCCACCGCCGATCGAGTTCTCCAGCGGCACGAGGGCGGCGTCGGCGTCACCCGAGCGGACCGCGTCGAGGGCCTCGCCGACGCTGCGGGCGGGCGTGCGCTGGCCGCGCTCGGCGGCCGGAATCGTGCGCAACGCCTGCTCGGCGAAGGTCCCCTCCGGCCCGAGGTACACATATCGCGTGGGCGGCGTTCCCGGCATAGCCCCAGCCTAGGGCGCCTCCGGAACGGACAAACGGCCCACCCCGTTCGGGGGTGGGCCGTTCCCGTCGTGGACTAGCTGAACAGGCCGCCCAAGACGCCGCCCTGCTGCTGGTTGCCGCCGCCGGCGCCCGCGATGCCCTGCGGGGGCTCCTCCGAGGGCTGCACGACGACGAAGCCCTGGCCGGCGAAGCTCATCGTGAACGCCTCGCCGGTGGACCGGCCGAGCAGCGTGCCGATGCCAAGCTGGTCCGCCCGGTGGTAGCCGGTCTGCAGGTTGGCCGACCAGCAGATCGCCGCCTGCGGGTCGACGTAGGTCGGCTGGTCGACGTTGAGCACGACCGGGGTGCCCTTGGTGGTGATGGCGATCCGGCCCTGGCCGGTGAAGACGCAGTTGAACAGGCCCGCGGAGGACATCATGCCCATGCCCTGGACCATCTTGATGTCGTACTGCAGCGACGAGTCGAAGGCCAGCACGTTGGCGCCGTTGATCGACAGCGCGTCGCCGTGGTCGAGGTCGACCAGGTGGATGTCGGCGGCCCGGTCACCCAGGAACACGTCGCCGCGGCCGCTGACCTTCATCAGCGGGACGCCCTCGCCGGTCAGCTTCTGCTTGAGGAACTTGCCGATGCCGCCGGAGCCCAGCGCCTGGAACTGCACCTGGCCCTGGTAGGCGACCATCGAACCGGTGCGGGCCATGACCTCGCCGTTGAGCTCGATCTTGAGCATCTTCGAGTTCTGCAGCCGAATCCCCGGCTGGTTGGACTCCTTCTCGAGGTTCTCCGCGGAAAACAGCTCGCTACGCATCTGGGCGTTCCTCCATGACCGGGGGTTTGATGTGCTGCCCAAGAGCGTAGGTAGCCTGCGCAAACGGGGCTGCGCAGTGTCGCCAAGCCGACCTTGACGCGGGCCGGGTCAACCCCAACCGAGCTCGTGCAGCCGCGCGTCGTCGATGCCGAAGTGGTGGGCGATCTCGTGCACCACGGTCACCGCGACCTCCTCGACGACGTCCTCGTCGGTGTCGCAGATCGAGAGGATCGGCAGGCGGTAGATGGTGATCCGGTCGGGCAGCACGCCGGCGTAGTTCCAGCCGCGATCGGTCAGCGCGTGGCCCTCGTAGAGGCCGAGCAGGCGGGTGCCGGGCGGTGACCGGTCCTCGACCAGGATCACCACGTTGCTCATCAGCCCGAGCAGCTCTTCGGGCACTTCGTCGAGGGCGTCGGCCACGAGCTCCTCGAACCGCTCGCGACTCATCTCGACCGGCACGGCTCCCATTGTGCCGTGCCGGTCGTGACGGCAACGCCTCCGCTCAGGCGAGCCGGGCGGTCAGCGTGATCTCGGCGCCCGGGGACAGCAGGCGGGAGATCGGGCAGTTCTCCTTGGCACCCTGGGCGATCTTCTGGAACTCGCCGTCCTCGATGCCCGGGACGTCGCCGACGGTCTCCAGGTCGATGCGGGTGACGGTCATGCCGGCGTCGGTCTTGTCGAGGTGCACCTTCGCGGTGGTCTCGACCGAGGTCGGGGTGTGGCCGGCGTCGGCGAGGCCCTTCGAGAAGGCCATCGAGAAGCACCCGGCGTGCGCGGCACCGATCAGCTCTTCGGGGTTGGTGCCCTCACCCTCTTCGAAGCGCGACTTGAAGCTGTAGTTCCCCTCGAAACCGCCCTTGCCGGTGCGGATCGTGCCGGAACCTTCGGTCAGGTTGCCCGACCAGCGGGCGGATGAAGTGCGGATTGGCATGCCCTCGACGCTAGTCCACGCTGGGGCATGATTGCTGGATGCGGATCGGCATCCTGGGCACCGGCGCCGTTGGCCAGACGTTCGGCACCCGGCTACACAATCTCGACCACGACGTCACCCTCGGGGCGCGCGAATCGGGCAATCCACGCGCCGTCGAGTGGGCCGAGGCACACGCGGCCGAGTGCGGCACCTTCGCCGAGGCGGTCGTCGGCGCCGACCTCGTGATCAACGCCACCGCCGGGCAGTACGCGGTCGACGCGCTGGAGATGGCCGGCGGCAACGCGGCGCTGGCCGGCAAGGTCGTCCTCGACGTCAGCAACCCGCTCGACTACTCGACCGGCGAGCTGCGGCTGTCCGTCTGCAACACCGACAGCGTCGGCGAGCAGCTCCAGCGCACGTTCCCGGACGCCCGGATCGTCAAGAGCCTCAACACCGTCAACGGCAGCGTGATGGTCGAGCCGAGCCTGGTGCCCGGCCAGCACACGATCTTTGTAGCCGGCAACGACCCGGAGGCCAAGCGCGTCGTGGTCGGGCTGCTCGGCGAGTTCGGCTGGCCCGCCGCCAACGTGCTCGACCTCGGCGACATCAAGGCATCCCGGGGCATGGAGATGTACCTGCCGCTCTGGGTCTCGATCCTGCGCGCCGTCGACGGCAACCTGGCGTTCAACATCAACGTGGTTCAGGGTTGATGGCCGCGTACGACGTCATCGTCATCGGTGGCGGCCACAACGGTCTCGTGGCGGCGGGCTACCTGGCCCGGGCCGGGCGCCGGGTGCTGGTGCTCGAACGCCGTGACACCGTCGGCGGCGCGGCGGTCTCCGAGCACCCGTTCGGCCCGGACTTCACCGTCACCAGCCTCTCCTACGTGGTCAGCCTGCTGCCGGCGGACATGGTCCGCGACCTGCGGCTGGCGGAGCACGGCTACCACGTCTACCCGCAGGGGCCCTACTTCGCGCCGCGGGCCGACGGGCGCTACCTCCGGCTGCCCGACGAACCGGCCGAACGGCACCGGGAGATCAGCCGGTTCTCCGCGCGGGACGCCGACGCGTACGAACGTTGGGAGTCCTGGCTCTCGCATCTGGGCCGGCTCGTCGGCCCGCTGCTGCACGAGATCCCGCCGAAGCTCGGCTCGAAGCGCCCGCTCGACCTCGCCGGCCAGGCGGGGCTCGCGGGGCGGCTGCGCCGCGTCGACGTGCGCGCCGCCGTCGACCTGACCCGGCTCTTCGCCGCGAGCATCGCCGACCTGGTGGAGGACCGCTTCGAGTCCGACGCGATGCGCGGCCTGCTCAGCGTCTCCGGCGTGATCGGCACCTGGGCCGGCCCGCGCAGTGCCGGCACGGGCTTCGTCACCCTGCACCACCACCTCGACCAGACCGGCGGGCAGCAGGCCGGCTGGGGCTTCCCCCGCGGCGGCATGGGCGGCGTCACGCAGGCGATGGCGGCGGCCGCGCGTGCCTTCGGCGCCGAGATCCGGACCGGGTCGGCGGTCGCCCGGATCGACACCCGCGGCGGCGCCGTCGAAGGCGTCACCCTCGCCGACGGCACGGAGCTGCGCGCGCCGACGGTCATCACCACCGCCCACCCGCGGATCTCGTTCCTCGAGCTGCTCGACCGGCGCGAGCTGCCGGCCGACTTCGTCGCGGACATCGAGGCGTGGCGCAGCCGCTCCGGCACCGTGAAGGTCAACTTCGCGGTCGACAAGCTGCCGACCTTCACGAGCCATCCCGCGTACGCCCCGGAGGTGCACGGCGGCACGATCGTGCTCGCCGACTCGCTCGACGAGATCGAGCGCTCGTTCCAGGAAGCCGTCGGCGGCACCCCGGCGACGCTGCCGTTCGCGGACGTCTGCATCCCGTCGGTGTTCGACCCGACCCTGGCGCCCGAGGGCAAGCACGTGGTCAGCGCGTTCACCCAGTGGGTGCCGCACACGTACGCGGCCGAACCGCACGCCGCCGAGCTCGACGCGTACGCTGACCGGCTGGTCGCCCGCCTCGAGGCCGTGGCGCCCGGGTTCACCGACTCGGTGCTCGGCCGCCAGGTCATCGGTCCACACACGATGGAGCAGGAGTACGGGCTCGTCGGCGGCAACATCTTCCACGGCGAGCTGACACCGGGGCAGATGTTCCACTGCCGGCCCGCAGCCGGCTATGCGGACCTGCGTACCCCCATCCGGGGTCTCTATCAGGCGGGCAGCGCGACCCACGGCGGTGGCGGCGTGACCGGGATCCCGGGCCGCAACGTCGTCCGGCAGGTCATGCGCGACCGGCGGCGCCGATCTTGATCAATTGACGACTGCTGCGGGTGACCGCGCCATGGCATGCTGATGAGCATGTCCACAGAGCCCGCCACCCCGGCCGTCGTGGAGTTCGGTGAAGGCGATCCCGCGACCGACCCCGACGTCTCCGAACGGTTCGGCGATCGGCTGCGCCGGTTCGGCGCCGACCGGCGGGTGTGCCTGACCGTCGCGGTGCTGGCCGGGGTCGCGGGCGTCGCCTCGCTGGTCGCGCCCTGGTACGTGACCTTGATGCCGTTCGGCCCGCCGGGTCCCAACGGCGAGGACACGGAGGCGCCCTTGTCGCTGTACCTCGCGGACGGCGGCTCCCTGGGCAGCGGTTACGTGTTCGGCCTGCTGGCTTTGGCGATCGCCAGCGTGCTGGTGCTCCTCGGCCCACCGGCCGCCCGTCGGGTCGTGCGGCTCGCCGGGCTCACGCTCGCGGCGGGGCTGCTGCCCGTGCTGGTCGGATTGAGCCTGACCTTCGGCAAGTCGGGCTACGTCAACTTCGTGGGCGCACAGTTCAACATGGAGCTCGACAGCGGCAGTGGCCTCACCTCCGCATACCTCGCCGTCGTCCTCGCCGGCCTGGCCCTCTACCTGTCCGGGCTGCGGCCCGCGAGCGTCGGCCAGGCCGCACCACCGGCCGCGGCGGCGCCCGACCGGGTCTGGCAGCCGAGCCGCGCCACGCGCGACGAGACGGCCGCCGAGGTGGCCGCCGCGGCGCCGCTGGACCTGACCGTCTCGCCGGCCCGGCCGTTCACGCGACCGCAGGACGACGGCGGCCCCGACCGCTGATATACCGCGCGACCCCGCACAACCGGCCCCGGTAGTCTGATTTACCGTGATTGACCTTCGACTGCTCCGTGACGATCCCGATGTTGTGCGCGCCAGCCAGCGGGCCCGGGGTGAGTCCGAGTCCGCAGTCGACGAGGCTGGACAACGGGCTCGACCACACCAAGCCCAACAGCTTCGGCCCCGGCGGCCTGACCAGCCTGGA
>NZ_JBFAIU010000253.1:0-11317 GCF_040654855.1 Asanoa sp. NPDC050611 | reverse complement strand
GCTCGTGCATCCGGCGCCGCGCGAGCTCCAGCCGTGCGGCCCGGTCACGCCGGGGGTCGGTGGTCGTCGGGTCGATGGGCTCGCCTACGACGAGGCCATGAGCCAGGCAGATTGCCGACGACTGGCAAGGTGCGCCCGCGGACCCTGCGGCTCGCCCACCTGTCGGTCGTCGCCAGGCCTCGCGAGACTGGAACCGGACGATCAAGACCGAGGACGGTAACCATGCGACAGTGGCGGGTACGCGACGTGATGACCGCAGACGTGGTGTCGACCACAGTCGACAGGCCGGCGCACGAGGTGCTGGCCGCCCTTGACGCCCACCATCTCAGCGCCATGCCGGTGGTCGACGACCGGGGCCACGTCGTCGGGATGGTCTCCCGGACGGACCTGCTCCCGAGCGTCCGTTCGCGCCCGACGGACGTCGAACACGTGATGACCACGCCGGTGTGGACGGTCGTGCCGGAGACGACACTCCCGTCGGCGGCCAAGCAGATGCGGACGGGGAAGGTCAAACGGCTACCCGTCACCGGCGAAGCGGGCCGGCTGGTCGGCATCGTCTCCGCCACCGACCTGCTGCGCGTCTTCAGCCGGCTGGACACGGACATTCGCGAGGACGTGCTGGCCGAGGTGGCGCACACGACCAGGTGGATCGACCGCGAGCCCGTGCACGTGGTGGTGCGCGACGGCGTCGTGACGCTGGTGGGCACGCTCGACCGGCGCAGCACAGTCATGATCGCGGAGCGCCTCGCCCGCACGGTCCCCGGCGTCGTGTCGGTGGTCAACCGGCTCGAGTTCGAGTACGACGACACCGCCGCCATCCGCGCGCGGGACGACGAGACCGGCCGACTGGTGCCGACGTCCTGACCGGGCACGCGCCTAAGGCGTGCCGGTCCAGCGCAGCCAGGCGTACGGGCGGGGCTGCGGCGCGTTCCACTCCTCCTGCAACTCTGCCGCGACGTCGGCGAACCCGGCCTTGCGATAGGTCGCGAGGGCGGCCGCGTTGTCCGGGCGTACACGCAGGAACACGTCGTCGAACCCCGCCCGGGCGGCCAGCGCGCGGGTGAGCGCCCTGCCGACTCCCCGGCCCCGCTCCCCAGGTGCGACGAGGATGCGGGCCAGCTCGGCCTCGTCCTCCTCGTCGTCGGACCAGACCTCGCCGTAGCCGACCGGCCGTTCGCCGTCGACCAGCAGGTAGGCGGCGACGTCGTCCTGCGTGGACCAGCCGCGCACCACGTCGGCGGGGAACGGATGCTCGGCGCGGGAGCACCACCTGTCCGCCTCGTCCGCGTTCCGGACCCAGCCCGCGACGACCTGGGCCTGGTCGGCGGTGAACGGCACAAGTGCGAACGGCATGATGCCATCGAGCGTAGCGGCACGGAGCGTCGGCTTGACCGGTGCGGCGGGCGCTGGTGAGGCTGGGCGGGTGAGCGACGAGGACCCGTACCGGCTGAACCGCTTCGTCGACGCGCAGGAGGGCGTCTATCCGCACGCGCTGGCGGAGCTGCGCGACGGCAACAAGCGCAGCCACTGGATGTGGTTCGTCTTCCCGCAGGTCGCGGGCCTGGGCCGCAGCTCGATGGCGCAGGCGTACGCGATCTCCGGCCTCGACGAGGCCCGCGCCTACCTCGCCCATCCGGTCCTGGGCCCGCGCCTGCGCGAGTGCGCCACCGCCCTGGTCGAGGGCACGGAGAGCGACGAGGAACGCATCTTCGGCCCGGTCGACGCCATGAAGCTGCGCTCGTCGATGACGCTGTTCGCCCACGCGGCCCCGGACGAGCCGGTCTTCCGCGCGGTCCTGAACCGCTTCTACGACGGCGCGGAGGACGACGCCACCCTCGCCCGGTTGCGTTAGGGACGTCGCCGACGGGTTGGTGCCCCGTCGGGCTCGAACCGCCGTCGCAGCGTGAACGCGCGGGGCGTCGGACCTTCCCGCCGCAGGACGGCGAGCCGGGCCTGGGCTTCGGCCAACCCGGGCCGGTGATCGTCCGTCACCCACCACAGCGCGGTGCTCGGCTGCGGCGTCGGCAGGAACCACGCCGCGCGCTTGCGGACCAGTCCGCCGTGCCGGCTGCGGTAGACGAACTCGTGCATCGACTCGTACGAGCTCCACAGCGAGACGTTCACGACCTGCCAGTGCCGCGCGTCGTCCTGGCAGGTCGGCATGTGTCCGCCGGGGCCGGGCAGGCGCCACACGAAACCGGGACTGGCTTCGGCCATCCGGTAGACCGGGTCGACCGCCGCCATGAAGCCGGCCATGATCGGCGAGTCCGGCGCGGCCCGCATCCGAGCGACGTTGACCTGCGCGAGCCGCACGCCGTCATCGTAGTGTCACGGACCTCAGTCGTCGGCCTCGATGGCGAAGGTGTTGCCGTCCGGGTCCTGGAACCATGCGATGCGTCCGCCGCCGGCCCGGGCGGTGATCCCCTTGGCGTCATGGTCGTACTGGTCGTACCGGACGATCTCGACGCCCGACGCGACCAGCTCGTCCACGATCTGGTCGATGTCGTCGACGTACCAGGTCGCCAGGGTCGCCTCGGTCTGCCCGGCGGTGACCGACTGGTAGACGTTGAGCGCCGGCCCGCCACCGGAACCGTAGACCCGGCTGCCGCCCGCGATCCGGGCGCTCGGGCCGGACCGCAGCACGGGCAGTCCCAGTTTGCCTTCGTAGAACCCGACCGCCCGCTCGATGTCGGAGACGGCGACCGAGGCGCGGAGGTGATAGCTGCTCAAGGGCATCAACCACCTTCTCACACGCGGCCTGGATGCGGCCGGGGATCAGGCGGACAGGGCGGCGCCGACCACGGCGCGGGCCTCGTCCTGGATGCGGGCCAGGTGGTCCGGCCCCTGGAACGACTCCGCGTAGATCTTGTAGACGTCTTCCGTGCCGGACGGGCGCGCGGCGAACCAGCCGTTCTCCGTCGAGACCTTCAGGCCGCCGATCGCCGCACCGTTGCCTGGTGCCGACGTGAGGATCTCCGTGATCGGCTCGCCGGCCAGGGACGTGGCGGTCACCTGCTCCGGTGACAGCTTGCCCAGCACCGCCTTCTGCTCCCGGGTCGCGGGCGCGTCCACCCTGGCGTAGGCCGGGTCGCCGAACCGGGCCACCAGGTCCGCGTGGTGCTGCGACGGCGTCCGGCCCGTACGCGCGATGATCTCCGAGGCCAGCAGGGCGAGGATGATGCCGTCCTTGTCGGTGGTCCACACGCCACCGTCGCGGCGCAGGAACGACGCGCCCGCGCTCTCCTCGCCGCCGAAACCGACCGAGCCGTCCAGCAGGCCCGGCACGAACCACTTGAAGCCGACCGGCACCTCGAGCAGTGTCCGGCCGAGGTCGGCGGCGACGCGGTCGATCAGCGACGACGACACCAGCGTCTTGCCGACCGCGGCGTCGGCCGGCCAGCCCTCGCGGTTGCGGAACAGGTAGTCGATCGCGACCGCCAGGTAGTGGTTGGGGTTCATCAGGCCCGCGTCCGGCGTGACGATCCCGTGGCGGTCGGCGTCCGCGTCGTTGCCGGTGGCGACCTGGTACTGGTCGCGCTTGGAGATCAGGGACGCCATCGCGTACGGCGACGAGCAGTCCATCCGGATCTTGCCGTCCCAGTCGAGCGTCATGAACGCGAACCGCGGATCCACGGCCGGGTTGACCACGCTGAGCGACAGCCCGTGCTTCTCGGCGATCTCCGCCCAGTAGCCGACGCTGGCCCCACCCAGCGGGTCGGCGCCGATCCGCACACCGGCGTCGCGGATCGCCACCATGTCGATCACCGCCGGCAAATCGTCCACATAGGACGCCGTGAAGTCGAACCGCTGCGTGGTCTCGGCCGCCAGCGCCCGCCCGTACGGCATCCGCCGCACCCCGGCCAGCTTGTCGCGCAGCAGCTCGTTGGCGCGGTCCTGGATCCAGCTCGTCGCGTCGGTGTCGGCCGGCCCACCGTGCGGCGGGTTGTACTTGAAACCACCGTCGTCCGGCGGGTTGTGCGAGGGGGTCACCACGACGCCGTCGGCACGGGCCGCCGGGCCGCGCTTGTTGTAGGTGAGGATCGCGTGCGAGACCGCCGGCGTCGGGGTGTACCCGTCGCGGCTGTCGATCAGCACGGTCACGTCGTTGGCGGCGAACACCTCCAGCGCGGTCTGCGTCGCCGGCTCGGACAGCGCGTGCGTGTCCCGCCCGAGGAACAACGGCCCGGTCGTGCCCTGCTGCGCCCGGTACTCCACGATCGCCTGGCTGGTCGCGGCGATGTGGTCGTCGTTGAACGCCTTCTTCAGGCTCGATCCCCGGTGCCCCGACGTGCCGAACGCGACCCGCTGCGCGGGCACCGACGGGTCCGGGTGCAGGTCGTGATAGGCGCCGAGGACGGCCTCGACGTCGATCAGGTCACCGGGCTGTGCCGGCTGCCCGGCGCGGGGGTTGTTGGACACGCCCGCATCGTAACGCCGCGTCAGCGGCCCGGCCGGGATCTACTGGCCGACCCGGCCGTCGATGCGCTCGCGCAGGAAATCGGCGTGGCCCATGTGGCGGGCGTACTCCTCGATCATGTGGATGAGGATGCACCGCAGGTTCTCGCCGCCCTTGCCGACGATGCCGAGGTCGGAAGCGGCGAGTTACGCCGTGCGCCCGACCGCCTCGACCGCGGGCGTCCGCAGCGCGCGCCGGGCGGCGCCGACGCTCGCGGCCAGGGTCAGCACGACCGCCGCCACGGCGATCGCCGGCCAGATCAGCGCCGGCGCGTCCGGGACGAGGCGGTCGGTGCGGGCGATCGTGTACGGGAGGATCGTCGCGAGCGACGCCAGGGAGCCGAACAGGACGCCCGTCACCGCCAGCACCGCCGCCTCGGCGCCGACCATCCGCCGCACCTGGGCCGGCGTGGCCCCGGTCAGCCGTTGCTGGCCGAACTCGCGCCGCCGGTACGTGGTCGCCGCGACCAGCGTGTTGACCAGCATGATGGCCGCGAACAGCGCGAGCATGCCGACCACGACCAGGTTGAGCGTCTCGATGTTGCGTTCGGCGGACGCCGGGATGCCGGGCACGTCGGCGGCGCGGTTCTCCACGCTCTGCATGACGAGGGTGCCGACCGAGATGCCGGTGAACAGGATGACCGGCATCAGCGCGCCGCCGAGCTGATGCGACCGGCGGCGCAGGTTCGCGACCGTCAGGTAGCCGCTCGCGCCGCCCAGCCGGGCCAGGGGTCGGGCCAGCACCGCGGTCATGCCGCGGATCAGCGCCGGTGACAGCAGCGCCAGCCCCGCCGACACCAGGATCGACGCCTGGCCGGCGGTCTGCATCGCGTCCACGCCGTGACCCGAGAACAGCAGCACCGTCAGCAGGCCACAGTTCACCCCGCCCGCGACCAGCAGCCAGCCCGCGGTGACCCGCTTCCAGCCCATCCGCCGCGGCTCGTCGCCCGCCAGCGCCTCCCGCGCGCCCAGCTTCGCCGTCCGCCGGACCGCGACCAGCGCGCCGATCAGCGCACCGAGCACGGTCACCGCGACGCCGATGCCGGCGGCGATGTAGCCGAACCGGTAGGGCACGGATGCGGGGACCTGCTCGGTGCGCACGAGCAGCGTGAACAGCAGCCGCCCGAGACCGAACCCGGCCGGGATGGCCACGACCGCGGCGGCCACCGCGACGAGCGCGGACTCGACGACGACCATCCGGCCGACCTGTGCCGGCGTCGCACCGACACTGCGCAGCAGCGCCACTTCCCGATCACGCTGCCGGACCGCGAGGGTCAGCGTCGAGGTCACCGCGAAGGCCACGATCAGCAGGCACCACCCGCCGGCCACGCTGGCCATCAGGATCAGCGTCTCGGCCGTGGCGGAGTCGACGCCCGCCGCCGCGGTGTCGAGCAGCGACGCGAACGCCATCAGGATCGTGGCGCCGAGGAAGGTGGCCGCGAACGTGGCGAGGAAGCCGCCGGTGCGGTGCCGCAGGGTGCGCAGCGCGAGCGTGACCATCGCTCACACCCCCGCCAGCGCGACCGCGTCGGTCAGGTGCGCCATCCGCTCCGCGACGGCGTCCGCGGTGGGCCGGGCCAGCTCGCCGACGATGCGGCCGTCGGCGAGGAAGACCACGGCGTCGGCGTACGCGGCCGCGGCCGGGTCGTGGGTGACCATGACGACCGTCTGGCCGTGGTCCCGCACCGCGGTCGCGAGCAGCGCCAGCACCTCGCGGGCGGCGCGGCTGTCCAGCGCGCCGGTCGGTTCGTCGGCGAAGATCAGCGCGGGCGAGGTGGCCAGCGCGCGGGCGATCGCGACGCGCTGCTGCTGGCCGCCGGAGAGCTGCGCCGGGCGGTGGTCGAGGCGGTCGCCGAGCCCGACCTGGCCGAGCAGAAGCGCGCACCGCTTCCGGTCGACCCGCCGGCCGGCGAGCCGCAGCGGCAGGGTGACGTTCTCCAGCGCGGTCAGCGTCGGAAGCAGGTTGAACTGCTGGAAGACGAAGCCGATCCGGTCACGCCGGAACCGGGTCACCTCGGCCTCGCCGCCGGTCGGCATCGGCTGGCCGGCGATGGTCACGCTGCCCGCGGTCGGCCGGTCGAGACCGGCGGCGCACTGCAGCAGCGTGCTCTTGCCAGACCCGGACGGACCCATCACCGCGGTGAACGTGCCCGTCGACAGGCGTAGCGTCACGCCGTCGAGGGCGGTCACCGGGTTGTCGGCGGTCCCGTAGACCTTGCGTACGTCGTCGAGGCGGAGCGCCTCGCGGGCATCCAAACTCATGTGCCCGACGCTATGGAAGCCGGCGGCGCGATTGAATCCGATCGACCCCCGTTGCCGGGGTGGGGCCAGCACCACCGTGCGCGGATGTGCGACGGTGATCGGTGTGCGGGTGATGACGTGGAACCTGTGGTGGCGGTTCGGCGAACCGGAGCGCCGGCGGGCGGCGATCCTCGCGGTGCTCCGCGAGCAGCGGCCTGACCTCGTGGGGCTGCAGGAGGTCTGGGCCGACGACGACACCAACCTGGCCGGTTGGCTCGCCGACGAGCTGGGCCTGCACTGGGCGTTCGGCGCGGGCAGCGACCAGGAGAGCTGGCGCGTGCGGGTCGACGGCGCCCCGGGCCTGCGCAACGGCGTCGCCGTGCTGAGCCGCTGGCCGATCCAGTCCGACAAGGCGTACGACCTGCCCGGCGACCCGAGCCGCGCGGCGCTGAGCGTGCTGGTCGACGCGCCGCACGCGACGATCCCGTTCGTGACCACGCACCTGTCGGTGTTGTCGGGCTCGGCGGGCCGGTCGGCCCAGCTCGACTGGCTGGCCCGCCACGTCCGGAGCCTGCCGCACGACGGCCACCCACCGGTGGTGGTCGGCGACTTCAACGCGATGCCGGAGTCCGACGAGCTACGCCGCTTCGGCGGGGAGCTGACCGTCGGTTACGTGCCGGACCAACGGATGCTCGACGCGTGGTGGTTCGCGGACCACGGCGACCCGGGCTGGACGTGGGACCGGGCCAACCCGCACGCCGCGGCGTTCGTCGCGCCGAGCAGCCGCATCGACTACATCCACGTGCTGCTGAGCATCCACCGCGCGGGCCGCGTCCTGGGCGTCCACCGCGCGGCTTCGACCCCGGTCGACGGCATCTGGCCCAGCGATCACGCCGCGGTGGTGGCCGACCTCAGCGAATGACCGCCGGCCCGGTGGGTGGTCAGAGTCTGGTCATCTTCTGCATCGCGTCGTCGTAGCGGGCACCGGCGACGCCGAGGCGGGTGGCCGCGTCGTCGAGGGCGGCGAGGTCGGCGGCCGGCAGCTCGAGCCGGGTCGCGCCGATGTTCTCGTCGAGGCGTTCCAGCCGTCGGGTGCCGGGAATCGGCACCAGCGACGGGCGGCGGGCGAGCAGCCACGCGAGGGCAACCTGCGCCGGCGTCGCGTCCTGCGTCGTGGCCACCCGCCGCACCAGGTCCACGAGGGCCTCGTTGGCGGCCCGGTTCTCCGCGGTGAAGCGCGGGATCGTGGTCCGGATGTCGTCCGCGGTGAACGCGGTCGTGGTGCCGACGGTGCCGGTCAGGAAGCCTCGGCCCAGCGGGCTGAACGGCACCAGGCCGATGCCCAGCTCGTCGAGCGTCGGCAGGATCTCGGTCTCGATGCCGCGGGTCCACAGCGAGTACTCGCTCTGCAGCGCGGTGACCGGATGGACGGCGTGGGCGCGGCGGATGGTGCCGGCGGCCGCCTCGGACAGCCCGAAGTGGGCGACCTTTCCCTCCGCCACCAGCTCGGCGACGGTGCCCGCGACGTCCTCGACCGGCACCGCGGGATCGACCCGGTGCTGGTAGAACAGGTCGATCCGGTCGGTGCGGAGCCGCCGCAGCGCGGCGTCGGCGACCCGGCGGATCTGCTCGGGTCGGCTGTCGAGGCCGACGGACCTGCCGTCCTGGATGTCCCAACCGAACTTCGTGGCGATGACCACCTGGTCGCGCACCGGTTCGAGGGCCTCGCCCACGAGCTCCTCGTTGACGTACGGCCCGTAGACCTCGGCGGTGTCGAAGAGGGTGACACCCCGCTCGGCCGCGCTGCGCAGCACACCGATCATCTGCGTCCGGTCACCGGGGTTCGGGCCGTAGCCCTCGCTCATGCCCATGCAGCCGAGGCCGAGCGCGGACACCTCCAAGCCCTGCCCGAGCGTTCGAGTCTGCATGCCGTCTCCCTCGTGAGTCAGGGTCGCTGGTGGTCGAAGTGTTCCTTGCCGACGACGACCGGGTTCGTCAGCTCGCCGACGCCGTCGATGTCGATGGTGACGACGTCACCAGGGTGCAGGGTGAAGTCCATCGCCGGCGCGAGGCCCGTCCCTGTCGAGAGCACCGCGCCGTCCGGGAAGTTGTCCGCGCGGAACAGGTAGTCGACCAGCTCCGTGTACGGGCGCTTGAGCCGGGCCGTCGACGTCGTGCCGGACCAGACCGCCACGCCGTCGCGGGTCACCCGCACCGCGACCGCCAGGTCGGAACCGTCCACCTCCCACGCCGGGCGGATGCCGGCGGACAGCGCGCACGCACCCGCGTACACCTTGGCCTGTGGGAGGTAGAGGGGGTTCTCGCCCTCGATCGACCGGCTGCTCATGTCGTTGCTGACCAGGTAGCCGGCGATCTCGCCGAACCGGTTGATCACCACGGCCAGCTCGGGCTCCGGCACGTCCAGACCCGAGTCGGCGCGGATCGCGACCGGGTCACCGTCGACCACGACCCGCCAGGCCGCGGACTTGAAGAAGATCTCGGGGCGCTCGGCGTCGTACACGCGACCGTAGATGTCGGCCTCGCTGCTCTCCTCCATCCGCGCCTCACGCGACCGCAGGTAGGTGACCCCGGCGGCCCAGACCTCGGTGCCGCCGTCGACGGGTGCGAGCAGCCACGCGTCGTCGACGACGTCGCCGGGCGCGGCCAGCAGCGCGCGGATGTCGGCGACCCGCTCGCGCAGCAGGGCGGCGACGGACGGCACGGGCAACGCCCGCACCACCCCGTCCTCGCGCACGCCCACCCTGGGGGTCTCGTCATGGTCGAGGCGGTACCGGACGATGTGCATGACGGGCAGCTTAGGCCCGCGGCGACGCGCAGACCTCCCGGGCCAGTGTGACCAGGTCGGCAACGGCCGGGTGGCTCGGCGGCTCGCGCCAGGCGAGGTGCACGGTGACCTCGGGCGCGTCGGCCAGCGGCACGAACGCCACGGCGGGGTACGGGTGGATCGCCGCGGTGGCCGTGGTGGTCACGCCCACCGCGCGGCCGGCGGCGATGGTGGCCAGCCAGTCGTCGGTGTTGGCGACCTCGACGACGGCGGCCGGGATGCGCTCCCGCGGCCAGAGGTCGAGGGTCGTCGTGCCGCTGCGGCTGTTGACCGCGATGGGCAGGTCGGCGAGGTCGGCGAGGAACAGCTCGGCGCGCCCGGCGAGTGGGCCGTCGGCCGGCACGGCGGCCACCCGCGGCTCCCGGAGGATCGGCTGCGCGGGGCCGTCGACGGGTCCGCGCACGATCGCGACGTCGACCGCGCCCCGGGCCAGGCCGGCGTCCCGCTCGTCGACCCGCAGCAGGTCCAGCGGCGTGCCCGGGTGAGCGCGCTGCCAGCCGCGCAGCAGCGTGGTGGTGTGTGCGCCCAGCGCCGACCAGGCATGGCCGAGCCGGAGCGGCCAGGTCGCGGCCCGGGTCGGGTCGAGGACGTCGTCGACGGCCGCGACCGCGCCGGCGGCCCGGTCGCGGAAGGCCGACCCCGCGGGGGTCAGCCGCAGGTGGTGGGTGGACCGGTCGACGAGCCGGGCCTTCAGGTGGTCCTCGAGCTGGCGCAGGGTCCGCGACAGCGCCGGCTGGGTCACGTGGAGCCGGGCCGCCGCCGCGGTGATCGAGCCTGCGTCGGCGATGGCGAGGAAGGCGCGCAGGTGCCGCAGGTCGACGGTCATAACCGTGGAGCATAACCGCAGGCAAAACGGCATTTCCGGGTACGCCGACCGCAACCTAGCGTCGACGGGTGACCGACGTGCTGACCGCGCCCGCACACACGCGCGCGCAGGGCGGTGTCGCCCTCGTGCTGACCGGCGCGCTGTCGGTGCAGTTCGGCAGCGCGGTCGCCGCGCTGCTCTTCCCGCACGCGGGCGTCGCCGGCGTGGTGACCCTGCGGCTGACCATCGCGGCCGTGGTGCTCCTCGCCGTGTGCCGCCCCCGGCTGGTCGGCTACGGCCGGGGCGACTGGGCGCTGGTCGGCGCCTTCGGTGTGGCGCTGGCCGGCATGAACACGCTGTTCTACCAGGCCATCGACCGCATCCCGCTCGGCGTGGCGGTGACCCTGGAGGTGCTGGGCCCGCTGGCGCTGTCGGTCGTGAGCGGGCGCCGGGCGGCGAGCTGGGCCTGGGCGGGCCTGGCGCTCGCGGGCGTGGGGTTGCTCGGTCGCACCGGCCTGGGCCGGCTCGACCCGACCGGCGTCGCCTTCGCCCTCGGGGCGGCCGCGGCGTGGGCCGCCTATATCGCGCTGAGCGCCCGGGTCGGCGCCCGCTTCGCCAGGCTCGACGGGCTCGCGCTGGCCATGGCGGGCGCCGCCGTGCTGACCCTGCCGCTCGGCGTGGCGGGCGCCGGGGCGACGCTGCTGAACCCGCCGATCCTGGCCCTGGGCGCCGCGGTGGCGGTGCTGTCCTCGCTCCTGCCGTACACCCTGGAGCTGACGGTCCTGCGCCGGCTGCCGACCACGACGTTCGCGGTGCTGATGAGCCTGGGGCCGGCCATCGCCGCGCTCGCCGGCTGGCTGGTGCTCCACCAGCGGCTCCCCCGCCGGTGGGACGAGCAGGGCCAAGCCTACGACGCGACCGCCGACGACGCCGCGTACGGCATCTTCGAGATCGCGGGCGGCATCGTCGCG
>NZ_JBFAIU010000252.1:0-11386 GCF_040654855.1 Asanoa sp. NPDC050611 | reverse complement strand
CGCGGCGGTCGGCCCGTCGATCGACGTCGCGCTCGACCTGCACGGCCGGGCGTCGCTGCCGTTCAGCCGGCGGCTGTTGCCACTGCTCGAGCCGCTGGTCGACCTCGGCCACCTGTTCACCACCCGACTGAGCGGCCGACCCGGCCGCCACGACCGCCAACCTGATCCGGCCGCGACGGCCTGACCGAAACGGAACCAGACACATGCGTAAACCCCTCCGTACCCTGGCCGCCTTCGCCCTGCTCCTGCCCCTGGCCGCCTGCGGACTCGACGACGTCGAGCCGGGCGCGGCCGCCGCCGCCGGCGCCGACCGTGTGCTGGTCGGCACCTCCGGCGACTCGGCCGGCACGCAGCTCGCCTACAACATCGCCCGGGCCGAGGGCTACTTCGCCGCCGAGGGCATCGAGGTCGAGGAGGTCCAGGTCAACGGCGCACCGCTGATCCTCCAGGCGCTCATCAACGACCAGGCGAACGTCGGCTTCCTGTCGCTGTCGACCGCGCTGCAGGGCCGCGAGCACGGCAAGAACATCAAGCTCGGCGCCGCGGTCCAGATCACCAACGACTGGACCCCGATCATCTCCGTCGCGTACCTGAAGAAGAAGGGCATCGACCCGGCCGCGTTCGTGAAGCTCCCGCCCAAGGACCGGCTCGCCCAGATCAAGGGCAGCGTGTGGGCCGTCAACGCCGCCGGCGGCCTCTACGAGCGAGCGACGATCTACCTGGCCGACCATTACGGACTCGACCCCGAGCGGGACATCGAGATCATCCCGCTCGACCAGGTCAACCAGGTCGCCGGCGTCAAGGACGGCGCGGTCAACGTCTGGCTGGCCAGCCCGCCCAACAACCACCTGCTCGTCCAGTCGGGCCACGCGGTCGAGCTGCTCACCCACGACGAGATCGTCG
This sequence comes from Asanoa sp. NPDC050611, assembly GCF_040654855.1. NCBI lineage: Bacteria > Bacillati > Actinomycetota > Actinomycetes > Micromonosporales > Micromonosporaceae > Asanoa > Asanoa sp. NPDC050611. The sequence goes on along the minus strand of NZ_JBFAIU010000252.1, from coordinate 10,483 downwards.
CGGAGACACCGCTGGTCGCCAACGCGCGGTCGGCCGAGACGATCATCAACGACGACTGGGCGCGCGGGCACAGCGACGTGGCCAAGCGGTTCTTCAAGGCCTACCAGCGCGGCGCGGACTTCGTCGTCGGCCACTCGGTGCCGGAGATCATCGCGTCGCTCGGCAAGGTCTATCCGGACCTGTCCGACGCCCGGATCACCGCGATCGTCGAGGCCAACAAGAAGAACACGCCGCCGGACAGCCGCCACCCGACGCCGGCCATCGAGGCGCAGGTCGCGTTCGCGGTGGCCAGCGGCAACATCAAGAAGACGTTCACGGTCGACGAGGCGTACACCGACGCCTACCTGCCCCCGGTCGCGCCATGACGGTCACCGAGCTCCGCGTCGAGGTCGGACAGCGGCCACCCCGGTCGCACGCTCCGCTGGCCCGCGTCGCGCAGCACACCCTGGTCGTCGCCGCGTTCCTGGTCCTCTGGCAGGTGGCCTCGGGCCGGTGGGTCGACCCGCTGCTGATCACCGACCCGATCTCCGTCGGGAAGCAGCTGTGGGAGTGGATCGAGGACGGCCGGCTGGTCTTCCATCTCTCGTTCACCCTGCAGGCCCTGCTGATCGGATTCGTCGCCGGCTCCGTCGCCGCGTTCCTGCTCGCCGTGGTGTTCACCGAGCTGCCGCGGCTCGGCCGGTTCGCCGAGACGTACATCATCGCCTTCAACGCGATCCCGAACATCGCGCTGGTGCCGATCTTCATCGTCTGGTTCGGCTTCGGGATCGCTACGAAGATCCTGATGGCGTACCTGACGGCCTCGTTCATCGTGTTCATCGCGGCGTTCCAGGGGTTGCGCAACACCGACGCGCGCTACTTGGAGCTGGCCCGGATCCTGGAGGCGAGCCGGTGGCAGGTGCTGGTCAAGATCCGGCTGTGGGCGGCGCTGCCGTTCCTCGCCTCCGCGTTCAAGATGGCGCTGCCGAAGACGGCGCTGGCCGTGGTGATCGCCGAGTTCCTGGGCTCCAACCGCGGTGTCGGCTACCTCGTCGTGCGGGCCAGCAACCTGCTCGACATCCCGGCGCTGTTCGCCGCCGTGGTCGTGCTGACCGCGCTGGTCCAGGTCCTCTCGCTGGTCGCCGCGTTCGTCGAGGCGCGGCTGCTGCGGTGGATCCCGAAGGAGAAGAGGTAGCCATGAGCACGACCACGGCGCCGGTCCGGCCGGCCGTCCGGGGCGGTTCGATCGCCATCCGCGGGCTGAGCCACGTGTTCGCCGGGTCCGTCGAGGCGTTGCGCGACGTCGACCTGGAGATCGCGGCCGGCGAGTTCGTCTCGTTCGTCGGCACCAGCGGCTGCGGCAAGTCGACCCTGCTCAACATCATCGCCGGCCTGCTCACCCCGACCAGCGGCAGCGTCACGATCAGCCGGGAGTCGGCCGGCGGCGGGCTGCCCCGCCGCGCCTACATCACCCAGGACGACCGGCTGCTGGCCTGGCGCACCGCCCTGCAGAACGTCGCCTTCCCGCTGGAGCTGCACGGCGTGCCCAAGCGCGAGCGGCTCGAGCGCGCCCGCGACCTGCTCGACCGGGTCGGCCTCGCCGACGCCGCCCACCGCCGTCCGCACGAGCTCTCCGGCGGCATGCGGCAGCGCGTGTCGATCGCGCAGGCGTTGGTCTACCGGCCCGCGGTGCTGCTGATGGACGAGCCGTTCGGCGCCCTCGACGCCTGGACCCGCGAGTCACTGCACGAACTGCTGCTGGGTGTACGCGCGGAGCTCGGCACCACCACGGTGCTCGTCACCCACGACGTGTCCGAGGCGCTGAGCCTCTCGGACCGGGTCGTCACGCTGGCGCCACGGCCGGGCCGGATCCTGCGCGACCACCCGCTGCGCGACCATCCCCGGCCACGGGACCTGCGGTCGCCGGCCTTCCTCGACCTGCACGACACCATTCGCGCCGACCTCGGCTTCCACTCCACGAAGGACACTCCATGAGCGACGAACGGCGACACGTGAAGCTGGGCTTCTCGATCTGGGCGACCGGCTTCCACCCCGCCGGCTGGCGGCTGCCGGAGGCGAGCGCGCACGGCACGTTCGACCGGGCGTTCCTGCGCCGCACGGCGGAGACGGCCGAGCGGGGCAAGCTCGACTTCTACTTCATCGGCGACCGGGTCGTCGGGCTGCCCTCGTCGCAGCACGAGGCGCCCAACGAGGTGCTGCGGCCCGAGGCGTTGACCACGGCCGCGTTCGTCGCCGCGGTGACCAGCCGGATCGGCATCGTCACGACCGTCAACACCACCTACGCCGACCCGTACACGATCGCCCGCGCGACCGCCCAGCTCGACCACCTCAGCGACGGCCGGATCGCGTGGAACATCGTGACCGGCAAGAACGAGGAGGCCGCCGGCAACTTCGGCCGCGAGTCGCACTGGGACGCGACCAGACGCTACGAGTGGACCAGCGAGTTCGTCGAGGTGGCCCGCGGGCTCTGGGATAGCTGGGAGGACGACGCGCTGGTCGCCGACAAGGCCGGCGGCACGTTCATCGACGAGGCCAAGGTGCACCGCGTCGACTACCGCGGCCGCTACTTCTCCGTCGACGGGCCGCTCAACATCGCCCGTCCGCCGCAGGGACACGTGCCGATCCTGCACGCCGGATCGTCGGAGGAGTCACACGAGTTCGGCGCGAAGTACGCGGACATCCGGTTCGTCCTGCTGCAGGACACGGCCGCCGCGAAGGCCTACTACCAGCAGACCAAGGCCAGGCTCGCGGCGTACGGGCGGACCGAGGACCAGCCGATCGTGGCCGGACTGCCGGTCTACGTGGCCGCCACAGCCCGCGAGGCGCACGCCAAGTTCCGCGAGATCCAGCACCTGACGGTCGCCGAGGCCCGGCTGGAGCCGCTGTCCGCGGCGCTCGGCGTCGACCTGGCCGGTCAGCGGCTGGACGCCCCGATCTCCGAGGTGCCGCAGCTCGCCGGGCTGACCGGGCGCGCGGCGCTGATCCTCGACCGGGCCCGGCACGCGTACGACGACTCCTCGCCGACCTTGCGCGAGCTGGCGCTGTTCTTCAAGCGCACACACGGCAAGCAGGTCGCGGTCGGCGACGGCGCACAGGTCGCGGACTACATCGAGGAGCAGTTCCGCGAGCGGACGGTCGACGGGTTCATCCTCTTCCCGCCGTACCTGCCCGGGCCGCTGGACGCGTTCGTCGACCTGGTGGTGCCCGAGCTGCAACGGCGCGGCCTGTTCCGCACGGAGTACGGCAGCGAGCGCACGTTCCGCGAGTTCTTCGGGCTGCGCAAACCCGCGAACCAGTTCACGACCGCGCTGGCCGCGGCATGAGCGCCGTGATCGTCTCCGTCGCCGAGCTGGCCGCGGCGCTGGCGTCGCCGCGGCCGCCGGTGCTGCTGCACGTGGGCGACGGGGCCGGCGGGCTGATCCCCGGCGCGGTCCCGGTCGACCTGGCGTCCACCCTCCAGGGCGTGCCGTCGTCCGACTCGGACGGTCGCCGGCCGCTGCCCGCGGTCGACGACCTGCAGGCACACGCCCGCTCGTGGGGCATCTCCAGCGCGTCCACAGTGGTCGTCTACGACGGCAGCGGCGGCACGCAGGCCGGCCGCGCCTGGTGGGTGCTGCGCTGGGCCGGCATCGCGTCGGTCCGCCTGCTCGACGGTGGGCTGGCCGCCTGGGCGGCCGCGGGACGCGGCGTCACGCACGACGTGCCGGCGCCGGTGCCCGGCGACGTGACGCTCTCCCCCGGCCACCTGCGTGAGCTGGACGCCGACCGGGCCGCCGAGTACGCCGGCGCCGGCCGGCTCCTCGATGCCCGCGGACCACAGGCCTTCGCCGAGGGCCACATCCCCGGTGCGATCTCGCTGCCGACCCGGGACAACCTCGGCCACGACGGGCGCCTGCTCGACGCGGACACCCTGCGCAAGCGGTTCGCGGCGTTCGACCTCGACGACGGGCGGCCGGTCGGCGTCTACTGCGGCGGCGGGGTCGCGGCCGCACACGAGGCCGCGGTGCTCGCGTCGCTGGGCGTCGACGCGGCCCTGTTCGTCGGCTCGTTCTCGGCCTGGTCCGGCGACCCCCGCCGGCCGATCTCCCGTACCCCGTCCCCCGAAGGATCGTGATCGCGTGACCGTCACCGACGACCTGCTCGCCAACGCGTCCGCGTACGCCGACGCGTTCGACAAGGGCGACCTGCCGCTGCCGCCGGCCCGGCACGTCGCGGTCGTGGCCTGCATGGACGCGCGCCTCAACCCCTACGGCCTGCTCGGCCTGGCCGAGGGCGACGCGCACGTGATCCGCAACGCGGGTGGCGTGGTCACCGCCGACCAGCTGCGCAGCCTCGCGATCAGTCAGCGGCTGCTCGGCACGCGGGAGATCATCCTGATCCACCACACCGACTGCGGCATGCTGACCTTCACCGACGACGCGTTCAAGGCCGGCATCCAGGCGGAGACCGGGCAGAAGCCGGCCTGGGCCGCCGAGGCGTTCAGCGACCTGGACGAGGACGTCCGCCAGTCGATCCGGCGCATCCAGGCCGACCCGTTCATCCCGGTCAAGGAATCGGTCCGGGGCTTCGTCTACGACGTGCACACGGGCAAGCTGCGCGAGGTCACGCCGTGACCCGCCGGCTCACGAGATGGCGGAGCTTCGGACTGGCGCTGCTGCTCGTCGCCGTCTCCGGCGGGCTCACCGCCTGCGGGGGCGACGAGGGCGCCGCGGCCGCCACCGGCGGCGGCCCGCTGCGGGTCGGCTACCAGCGCTTCGGCGGCCTGGCCCTGGTCAAGGCCCGCGCGGCCGCGCCCGAGGTCACCTGGTCGCTGTTCGAGAGCGGTCCGGCGCTGACCGAGGCGCTCAAGGCCGGCAGCATCGACATCGGACAGACCGGCGAGGCCCCGCCGATCTTCGCCGCCGCCGGCAAGACCGACTTCCGCATCATCGGCACGTCGGAGCCGATCCCGCAGGGCGAGGCCGTGCTGGTCAAGGAGAAGAGCGGGTTCAGCTCGTTCGCCGACCTCAAGGGGAAGACGGTCGCCCTCAACAAGGGCTCCAACGTGCACTGGCTGCTGGTGAAGCTGCTCGAAGCCAACAACATGACGCTCGCCGACATCACCGTCAAGTACCTCAAGCCCGCCGAGGGACGGCCGGCGTTCGACAACGACCAGGTCGACGCGTGGATCATCTGGGACCCGTACTTCGCGCTCGCCGAGCAGCCGGGCGTGAAGGTGCTCGTCGACGCGTCGAACCTGGTCAACAACCGCGAGTACATCCTGGCCGCCCCGGACGCGCTGAAGGACAAGGGGCCGCAGCTCGAGGCGTTCCTCAAGACCTACCGCGAGACCACCGACTGGGGCATCGCCAACCCGCCGGAACGCGCCCGCGTGCTCGCGCCGGAGCTGAAGATCGACGAGGCGGTCGCCACGCGGGCGCTGAGCCGCAGCGCCAAGCCGCTCGCGCCGATCGACGCGACCGTCGGGGCCGAGATCCAGACGATCGCCGACGGGTTCGCGAAGCTCGAACTGATCCCGGAGCCGGTCGACATCAGGTCGCGGGTGGACGAGACGTACTCGGACGTGTTCCGGTGACGGCACGCCGCTGGCGGCGTGCCGTCACCCCGGTGGCCGTCCTCCTCGCATGGGAGGCGGCCAGCCGGGGCGGCGTGATCCCGCCGGCGAAGCTGCCCGCGCCCAGCACCGTGCTGGAGACCGGCTGGCGGCTGGCCCGCGACGGCGATCTCGGCACCCACCTCGGCGACTCGCTCACCCGAGCCGCACTGGGCCTCGCCATCGGCGGCGCGCTCGGCGTGGTCCTCGGCACGGTCGCGGGCCTCGTCCGGCTGGGCGACGACCTGGTCGACCCGCCCGTGCAGATGGCCCGTATGCTCCCCCACCTCGCGCTCGTGCCGCTCGTCATCGTGTGGGTCGGCATCGACGAGTCGCTCAAGGTGACGCTGGTCGCGCTCGGCGCGTTCTTCCCGCTCTATCTCAACACCTACGCCGGCATCCGCGACGTCGACGAGCGCCTGGTCGAGGCCGCGCGCACGTGTGGCCTGTCGACCCTGTCCCGCGTACGCCACGTCGTGCTGCCCGGCTCCCTGCCGTCGCTGCTGCTCGGGCTGCGCCTGGCCATCGCGGCCGCGTGGCTGAGCCTCGTGGTCGGCGAACAGGTCGCGGCGCAGAGCGGCATCGGCTTCATGATGATGGAGGCCCGCGAGTTCAGCCAGATCGACGTCGTCGTCCTGGGACTGTTCGTGTACGGGCTGCTCGGCCTCGCCTCCGACCTGATCCTGCGCGCCGTGGAACGGAGGGCCCTCGCATGGCGGGTCGGGCTGAAAGCGAGCTGATCGCCGGTCACGGTGTGCGGCGCGCGTTCGGCGACGCGGTCGTACTGTCCGGAGTGGACATCGTCATCCGGCGCCGCGAGGTGGTCGCGCTCCTCGGCGGCAGCGGATCGGGCAAGAGCACGCTGTTGCGGGCGCTCGCCGGGCTGGACGCGGAAGCCGCCGGCACCATCCACCGCAACGGCCGCAGCGCCGTCGTCTTCCAGGAGCACCGTCTCCTGCCGTGGAAGCGGGTCGCGGCCAACGTCGGCCTCGGGCTGACCGGCGACGTCCGGGGCCGGGTCGCCGCGGCCCTCGCCGAGGTCGGCCTGGCCGACCGCCAGCGCGCCTGGCCGGCCGAGCTCTCCGGCGGGCAGGCCCAGCGGGTCGCCTTCGCGCGCGCCCTGGTCCGGGAACCCGACCTGCTCCTGCTCGACGAGCCGTACGGCGCGCTCGACGCACTGACCCGGCTGCGCATGCAGGGCCTGTTCGGCCGGCTGAGGGCCGAGCACGGGTTCGCGGCGCTGTTCGTCACCCACGACGTCGACGAAGCACTCCTGCTCGCCGACCGCGTCCTCGTGCTCGACGCGGGCGTCATCGCCGAGGACATCGCCGTGGACCTCGACCGGCCGCGCGCCCCGGACCACCCCGGCTTCGGCGTGCTCCGCCGCGGCCTGCTGGCCCGGCTCGGCGTGCCCGTGCCGGCCGGCGCGAAAGCGGAGGTGTAGGCGGGCGTTCGACGGGGCCCGTCCGCGACGACGCGGTCGTGACTCAGGTGTTGAGCTGCCAGATCGCGAGGTTGAGCGCGCTCGCGTAGGTGACCCAGGCGAGGTACGGGACCAGCAACAGCGCGGCGGGCCGGTGCACGCGCCAGAAGAGCACGATGGTCGCGACGACCGCGATCCACATCGCCACGATGTCGGCGAAGGCGAGGCCGTACTGTCCGGCGCCGAAGAACAACGGGGTCCAGGCGGCGTTGAGCACCAGCTGGGCGGTCCAGACCCACAACGCGGTCGTGAAGCCCGTGCGTCGCCACACCAGCCAGCCCGCGAGCGCGATGGTCGCGTAGAGCGCCGACCACACCGGGCCGAACAGCCACGACGGCGGCGCCCAGCCGGGTTGCCGCAGCGCCTGGTACTCCTCGGCGGTGCCGCTGACCCCGAGCCCGCCGATCGCCGCCGCCAGCGCCGCGGCCGCCGCGAACCCGGCCAGTGCCAGCCAGCGGCGCCCGCCCCTCGCGTTCCGATTCGCCCATGAAACGGTCGTCATGCCGGGCTAGGTTCCCGCTCGCCCGCTGTTCATGCGAATCGACGCACGGGTCACCCGTCGACGGGATGCAGCAGCGCGCCGGGCGCGGGTGGTGGCAGGTCCGTGTCGATGGTCAGCGCCAGGTAGCGGGTCGCGGACTCCTCACCTATCCGCACCTCGGCGATCTTCACGTCGGCGCCGCCGGTCGCCAGCCGTGCGGGCTCGCCGTCGCGGATCTCGCCGTCCAGCCGGCCCAGCAGGCGCAGGCCAGTGCCGTCCGGTCGCGGCTCGGCCTCGGCCACCTCGAACCGCCACCGGGGCGCCGTCCGCCCGGCCGCCCTGGGTCGGAACTCACGGCTCGCGGACCGGCTGCGGAAGAACCGGCCGCCGAACGCGAGGTCGACCTCCCGCAGCTCGTTGAGCGAGGTGTCCTGCATGTGCCGCAGGGCGTGGCGGGCGCGGCACATCCGCACGCCGTGCCGGATCTCCCACAGCGACGAGCTGCCGGCGGAGACGTAGTCGCTGACGAGGGAGTCGACGTCGCCGGTCGCACCCACGGCCCGCAACGCCTCGGCGACGACGGTGCGGGCGTCCGCCGGCACCGCGTCGTCGCCGACGAACGGCAGGGCGAGCAGCAGGCGCTGGGCGGGCGTCAGCGTCGGGTCGGGCAGGTCGGCCAGGGCGCGCAGCTCTTCCCAGCACAGCGCGGGGCCGTGGTACTGGCCCAACGCGCCGATCCGGATGGCCGACCCGCCGAGGTCGGAGGTGACCAGCACGTCGACGCCACCGTCGCCGGCCACGTTGCGGTTGACGATGCGCAGCCAGCGCCACCAGTTGCGCATGGGTGCCAGCCGCACGGACAACACCGGCCACCGCGCCTGGTCCAGCAACGCCCGCTCGAGGTCGGCACGATCGGCGTCGGAGGCACCGAACGCGGCGGACGTGTCGTAGACCGCGCCGCCCATGTAGGCGAGGTAGACGGCCCAGAACCCGGGATGCTCCAGCAGCGCGGCACCGTCGACGAGCCGGGCATCGTCGGGCAGTTCGTAGCCCGCGATCGCGAGGTCGCTCTCAGACTTGGCCGCCATCCCCGCGCCTTTCCGTCGACGTTGCCCACACCGACGTCTAGCGCCTCGGCCCCGATCTTCGTCACGGCCGTGGAAGCCACCCGTGCGAATCCCTGCGGCGGACACGCTGCCTGGCCGAAGATCAGGTCAGTCTCGTCCCCCGTGATGTCTCGGATCTATCCGCCGGTCTGCGTCCGGAGGTCGGTACGGCTCACCGTCCCAAGCGTCCACGTAAGACGGACAACGTCACTGACGTCATCCCTTAGCCGCGGGCGGCTTGGCCAGATCCCAAATCCGAGCGTATTCGTCAGCAACCTCGGGCCGGCGCCAGATCAATCGAAGACCGTCATCGACTGACTCCATGGGTTCGGCCAAAGGTCCGAGGACGACAAAATCGTGTGGGATTATCCGACTGGCCGCGTCGACCCGCCCCAGAGGATCCGGGAAGCGTAACGCCACCAACTCGCCCGTGCGGTGGAAGACTTTCATTTCGTCGGCGACACCCAAAAATGCTTCTTCATACTTCGGCAGTGGATCCGAAAATCCACCGTCCAGCAGGAAGCGAAAACCCCACACCCGCCCTCGGGTAGCCCAGATGAGGTTCATCGGCGGCTCCTGAGGAGGATCTGCTTTTCTTCGCCGTTGTCCAAATCCATGCGGAAGCCGGTCAGCGTGGCGGAAAGGTGTTCCTTCTTGGCGACCGCCTCGGAGTTCATTTTTCGGAGTTTGTCACCCGCAAGCGTGAAGGCGTCGTTCACAACATCAGGACCGAATAGGTTTACCAGGGAGCCCAACGGTCCAGGCAGTCGACTGCTCCTGTGCCCTATTAACGCTGCGGCCAGGGCTCCGGCGCCATTCAGCAGATTCTCGGCCACTTTCCCGGGGATCTGCCACGCCTGGGTCCATCGGACGTGTCGCTCGAAGGGGAGAACGGCCGCCAATGGCAGGATGAGTTCCAGGCCGACGCGCTCGGTCAGCTTGATCTTTCCCGCCTCGAACTTCGCTGACGACAACAGTACGAAGTCCTCGCCCATGGACAGTGCGTCGCCCGCCTCCACCAGACCCACGAGGACCTTGCGCAGTTCGTCGATCTCGTCGCACGCCTTGTCGATGAGGAGATCCCGGAACTTGAAGACGTCCAGGTGCGGGAGCAAGTCGGCCTTCGACAACGCCATCATCCAGATGCGCGGAAACTCGACGAGAGGTTTGCCGCCGGCCAGCAGATCATCCTTGAGCGAAAGCAGTCCGTTGCGCATATTGACCAACAGCGATTTGAGGTATCGCTCCTCTTCGCCTGCGTGGTCCAGTAACCGCTGACCATCGACGAGCAGGAGCGCGACGTCAGCACCCAACAATGACCGGAAGGTGTCAATCCTGCGCTGAGCCTCCTCCGGCCCGCTCACGTCCTGATCGAACCACTCTCCCGGATAGTCGTGCCAGATAAGGCGTAGGGCATCGAATGGTCTGTAACTCGCATCGGTGGCAGCAGAGCCGTCCCTCAGCTTGACGCAGAAAGAGTAGGACGTGGCGGCGAATTTGGTGGCCGTCGGCATCCGCGCCGAGTCTCGCATCCCGAGGTAGTTTCGATGCAACCGAGCGCCTTGCCCGATATCGTCCGCAATGACATGGAAAAAGTTCCTCTGCAGGTAACGAGGTTCCTGCGTAGCTCCATAAAACGAGGAGAGCAAGACGGTCTTGCCGCTGCCGGTCTCGCCGAACACCGCGATCTGCTGTTCCAGCACTCTGCTCAATTGCATACCAGGATCTTAGAAGCCGGTGCCCAGGAAATCGCCAGTCACAACTGCGCCGGGTTCAGCTGATTGGACGTTGCGGAAGCGCAACCACCGACACGAGGCGCC
>NZ_JBFAIU010000251.1:0-11400 GCF_040654855.1 Asanoa sp. NPDC050611 | reverse complement strand
GCCGCGACCCACGACTTGCCGCCGGGCTGTCAGGCGGTCGCGGGCCCGCGGGTTCTTGAGTGGCGCGGCCTGCGACTTGCCTGCGAGCCTGGCGGGCGGTCACAGGGCCGCGGCACTTCACCGCGACCCGCCCGCGAGAATCGGCATTGGTCGCCTCCCGGGCGAACCATAAGCCTTGTTCGTTCCGATGAAGTGGGTGTGAGTCAGCGGTCGATCGCCGGAGGGAGGCTCGGGATATAGGCAGGCAGCAAGCGGCAGTGAACCGCTCGCGGAAATCGTCGCGGTCCCACGGCGTCATCGTTAGCGGCGCGTCGTGCGTGGGTGCGCGCGGCCCACGGAGGCGCCACGCCCCGCCGTGCCGCCGTCACCGAATCGACCGGACCTTGCTCTGGCCGCCGACCGCGGCCACCACGAACTTTGACGGGCAGCGAGGATGGCCGTGCTGCGGCTGGCCAAGCGGCCTTGGTCAAAGCCGCCAACTGGTGCGGTCGGACGGCGAGTAGCGGCACGTGGACCCGGTCGAGACCGCGTCGCGGAGGTGGCGGGCCAGGTCCGGGTGGCGTTCGTCGATCTTGCGTAGCGTGTCGCGGATCCGGGCCGTCACCGTCTTACGGGCCCGTTCGGCCTCGTCGCCCAGGTTGCGTGTGCGGCCGCCAAGACCCGCCGCGGCGCGTAGCTCGTCGATCAGGGCCCGACGCTCCGCGTCGAACGCGGCCAGCCTGCCGGTGTCGCCGCGATCGGCGGCCAGGTCGATGGCCTCGTCGAGCTCGCTCAGGCGACGTTTGTAGCGGGTCTTGGCCTCCTCGTCGAGGACCGGGTCGCTGCCCATGCGGCGCGCCGCCAGGAGTTCCGGGCCTGCGGCCGGGTCCAGCAGCACCACGGCCGCGATGTCCGCGCCGGGGTGGCTCAACAGCTCATGGAGGTCGCGTAGGCCCTTGGCGTCGGGCAGGTGCACGACCCGGCCGGCGAACGCCAGCCGCCACACGTCCCCCTCGCGCCGGAACTCGGCAGCCATTGCACCCGCCGCCGTGTCATCCACGCCGGCGCCGGCGCCTCGGCTCACTCCATCGTTGCCGGCGGTGGCCGGATCGAGACCATCGCCGCCGTTGGGTCGCCCGCCACCATGGCCGGGGCTATCCGGGTCCGTGTACCGGTGGTTGGCTTCGGTCTCAGCGCCGCCGCGCCCGTCTCTATGACCCCCCACCGGCGGACCAGGCTGATTCGCACCAACGCCCGCCGCCGGATCGGCCCTGAATTGCACACGGTTCGAGGCACCATCTCGCTCGACGCCTGGGTGCCGGACTCGGGCCGGCGGGGCCGCCAGCTCGCTAGGGCGGGTCGCCAGGGCTCGCGCCTCGTCCGCCACATGGGGCATGTCCAGCGCCGCGGCCTCGCGCTCCACTTCGGACAACAGCTCCCCCGCAGGCTTGCCGCGGGCCAGCAACGCCGCAGCCAGGCCCAAGCGGGCCAGGACCGACCACGGTCGCGCCCCCAGCGCACCAGCGCCGCGCTCCGCGCGGATGAAGCCCTCCTCCGCCTCGTCCCACCGCTCTTCCGCCGCCTCAACGCGGGCCAGCCACAGCTCCACCGGCCCGCTGATGTCGCACCCGTAGAGCGCGACCAGCCACTCACCCCGATGCGGCTCGAACGCCGCCCGGGCCTGGGCGCACAGGTCCGGATCACGTGTCAGCACCGCCAGCTCCGCGACCAGCCGCAGATAAAGCGGCTCCATCCAGCGCTTGTAGGACCGGTCGCTGGCGTCGACGTCAGCCAGGTGCCGCAACCCCGGACCCGGGTCGCCCTGTGCGACCGCGGTCAAGGCCGTGACCAGCGGGTAGTAGGGCGCGTGCGCGGTTTCGCGGACCTCGAGCAAGCGGGCCGCCTCGGCGAAGCGGCCGCGCAGCATCAGCAGCGCCCACCGCAGGTGTTGGCCCATGTAGGCGTTCTCGTCCTGCGCCCCGTCGATGAACGCGGACAGGTCGCGCTGCAGCGTGACCGCTTCGGCGAAGTCGCCGCGCAGGGTCGCGATGATGCTGCGGTCGATGTTCGACATCATCCGGGCCATGGCCAGGTCGACCTGCTCGGTCATCACGTGCAGCGCCTGCAACTGCTCGTAGTAAGCCGGGTCGCCCATCTCCAGCAGCGCCACCCAGCGCAGCGACGCCGCGAAGGCCGCTGACTGCCAGTCGTTGCTGCGGCGCGCCACCGTTTCCATCTCGGCCATCAGCGCCGCGCGTTCGTGGGCGGAGCCCAGGCCCCAGATCGAGTCGTGCCGGGTCCACAGGCTGAACGCCAGCGCCTCGTCGTTGTGGTCGGCTCGGGCCACCATCTCCGTCCGGGCGATCAGGTCGGCGACCAGGCGCTCGCGCGGCAGGTCGGGGTCGTCGCCGGCGCCGACGAAGCGGGCGTGCGCCTCGCGGAGCAGGGCTTCGATCTCCGGACCCCGGCTGCTGCGCGGGCCGCGGTGCCGCTCGGCGACCAGCGCGACCCGGGCCAGCGCGCCCGGATCGTCCAGTGAGCGCGCCACCGAAGCTGCCAGCGAGATCTGGGACCACGCCTCTTCGCGGGTGATGCCGTGGAACAGCTCCGTCGCGAGGTCGAGGTGCAGGATCACCCGCCGCGCCGGGTCGTCGGCCGCCCGTTCCAGCGCCCGGCGGAAGTGGTTGTGCGCCTCTTCCGGCGCCAGCCGGCCCGACGCGTCGCGGGCGGCCGCCACCAGGTGGTCGACCGCCAACCCCGCCGGCACCGCGTCGCCCGCCGCGTAGGCGTGCCGCGCCAGGTCGGCCGGGAACAACCGGCTCCGCAAGGCCGGGTTGTCCGAGACGGCGAGCACCACAGCCGCGTGCCGCGCGCGTCGCGCCTCGTCGGGCAGCGCGTCATAGAGCGTCTCGCGGACCAGGTCGTGACCGAACGCGAACCGCCCGCCGCCCCGGCCGACCACGAGCCGCGCCGCGATCGCCTGGTCGAGCAGGCGGTCGACCTGCGGCACCGGGGCGGCGACGACCGCGGCCAGCAGCTGCCGGTGGAACTCGTGCCCGAGCACCGACGCCGCGGTCAGCAGCTCGACCAGCGCGGTCGGCAGGAGGTCGAGCCGTCGCCGGACGGTGTCGCGTACGCCAGGCGGAATTGCCGTCAATGAGCCGTCGGCCCGCCACAGCCGCGCGGTCTGCTCGACGAAGAACGGGTTGCCGCCCGTGCGCCGGTGCACCTCGGCGACCAGATCGGCGTCGGCCGGCCGACCGGCGACGCGCTCGATCAGCGTGCCGACGTCGGGCGGCTCGAGCCCGGTCAGCGTGACCGTCGTGGCCTTGGCCTGCAGCGGCAGGAGCAACGGCCGCAGCGGGTGCGCGGTCGACTCGACCTCGACGTCGCGGTAGGTGCCGATCAACAGCAGCCGCTCGAACCAGGTGTGCTGCGCCGCGAACTCGAGCAGCCGCAGCGAGGCCGCGTCGGCCCAGTGCAGGTCGTCGAAGACCACCATGACCGGCGCGTCCTGCGACGCGGCGACCAGCGCGGCGGTGACCTCGTCGTAGAGCGTGAACGCCTCGTCGTCAGGGTCCGAGGTCTTGCCGAGCAGGACCGCCAGCGCGCCGCCGCCCGCCTCCTGGATCGCGGCCCAGACCTCCGGGTCGGATTGCCGGCGCAGCCCCCGCAACGCCTGCACCCAGGGCCAGTAGCCCGGCGCGCTCTCCGAATCCCAGCAGCGCCCGCCGATCACCGTCACGCCGCGCGCCCGGGCCTCGTCGACCGCGCCGGTCACGAGCGTGGTCTTGCCGATCCCGGCCTCGCCGGTGACCAGGACCAGCCCGCCGTGGCTCTCGGTCACCCGGTCGATCTCGGCACGCAGCACCGCGGCGGGATGCTCCCGCCCAATGACCGTCTCGCCCACCCGGGTCCCCATGACCCATAGACGGTATCGGACCCCACCGACACTTTCGGTTACGCGAGGTGGCCGGGGTAGAGCAGGGCCAGCTGATGCGGGTACGCCGCGATGAGCCGCAGCTCGTCGTCGGTGAGGGGCCGGCCGGTCGCCGCGTTGCAGAGCTGCACGAGCTTGAAGGTCAACTCCGGCTCGCTCACCGCGACGCCGAGCCCGTCCATGACGTGCCGGAAGCCGGCCATCCCGCCGTACTCCCCGGTCAGCACGACCCGGCCGGCGCGCGCGTGCCAGTCCTCCGGATAGGGCCCGAGCACGTCCTCGTCGTACAACTCGTAGTTGCGGTGGTCCTTGAGCGCGCCGTCCGCGTGGATGCCGGACTCGTGCGCGAAGGCGTTGCGCCCGACCCCCGGCTGGTTGATGGGCAACGGCTGGCCGAAGGCGTACGCGGCCCAGAACGCGAACCGGCGGGCCCACGAGAGATCCAGCGGATCGCCGATCTCCACCTCGTCGGCCACGCCGAAGCCGTTGCGCAGCGCGAGGATCGTCGAGACCAGGTCGGCGTTGCCCGATCGCTCGCCGATCCCGTTGACACATGTGTTGATCCAGGCGTCCTGCCCGGCGTCAAGGTCCCCGAGCGCACCGGCGACGGAGTTGGCGACGGCCATGCCGAGGTCGTTGTGGCAATGGGTCTCGACCGGCATGCCGACCGCGCTGGCCAGCTTGGCGAACCGCTCCCCGATCCGCCCCGGCGTCTCGCCGCCGATCGTGTCGCAGTAGCGGACCCGGTCCGCGCCCGCCTCCTTGGCGGCCAGCGCGAACTCGGTGAGGAACGCGAAGTCGGTGCGTGAGCCGTCCTCGGCGTTGACACCGACCGTTTCGACGCCGGACGCCTTAGCGGCGCGCACGGCGGCGACCATCTCCGCGATCACGGCGGCCCGGTCGAACTTGCCGCGGAACTTGTTGCGCAGCATCTGGTCGCTGGTCGAGATCGAGAGGTTGTAGTGCTTGAGCCCCAGCGGCGCGGACGCGAGCACGTCGCCGGCCACCGCCCGGGTCCAGCCGGAGAGCCGCAGGTCGCCGAACGCGCCGGCCTCGGCCAGGGCGACCTGCGCCCGGACGTAGGGCACCTCGTGGAACAGGAATGGGAAGCCGATCTCGGACTGCGCGACGCCGAGCCGTGCCAGGTAGAAGTTGACCATCGTCTTGCCGAACTTGGACAGCCCGGTCCGAGCCGTCTGGACGCCGTCGCGGTTGGTGACGTCGAGAAAGTGAATGCGTGGCATAGCCTCAGGTTGACACCGGATGTTGCGAGCAGTCAATGTTGACTAAAATCAACATGGACGATGGTACGGAGGCGCGATGGAGCAGCTCACGGGCTGGTTGACGGCGGCCGAGGCGGCCGAGCGGCTGGGTGTGAAGCCAGCCACGCTGTACGCGTACGTCAGCCGCGGCGTGCTCGCCCGCCGGCGCTCCCCCGCCGGCCAGAGCCTCTTCGACCCCACCGAGGTCGAGCGCCTGGCCCGGCGCGGCCGACCGCGGCGGACCACCGGCGCCTCCGAGGTGGTGATCGAGTCCGGCATCACGGCGCTCGGCGCGGACCGACCGTTCTATCGCGGCCGTGACGCGCTCGACCTCGCTGCCGGCGCGTCGTTCGAGGAGGTCGCCGAGGGCCTCTGGACCGGTTCGTTCACCGCCGGCCGTCGCGACTGGCGGGCCGGCGAACCGGCGCTGGCAGCCGGGCGGGCGGCCGCCGCGGCATTGCCGCCCAACGTGTTGCCGCTCGACCGGATCCAGGCGATCCTGCCCGCGCTGGCCGCCACCGACCCGCTGCGCGGCAACCTCGACCCGGCGGCGGTGGTCGACGTCGGCCGCGCCCTGATCGGCGGGATCGTCGACTGCCTGCCGCCGGCCGGGGAGCCCGGGGACACCAGCATCGCGGCTCGGCTCGCCGCGCGGCTCGGTGCGGAAGACCGGTTCGTCGACGGCGTACGCACAGCGCTGGTGCTGCTGGCCGACCACGAGCTGGCGGCCTCGACGCTGGCCGCCCGGGTGGCCGCGTCCGTCCACGCGGACCCCTACGCGGTGGTCGCCACCGGCCTCGCCACGGTCAGCGGCGCCCTGCACGGCGGCGCGTCGCTCGGCGCGGAGGCGCTGCTCGACGCGGTCGCGGACCCGGCGGGCGCGGACGAGGCGATCGGCCTGCGCCTGCGCCGCGGCGAGCGGATCCCCGGCTTCGGGCACGCGGTCTACAAGTCCGGCGACGGCCGGGCGGGCGTGCTGCTCAACCGGATCACCACCGCCGCGCCGGACCATCCGGTGCTGGCCGGCGCCAACGCGCTGCTCGCCGCGGCGGCACGCCGGCGCCTGCCGGAACCCAACATCGACTTCGCCCTCGCCACGCTGACGCGGGCCGCCGGGCTGCCCACGGGGTCCGGCGAGGCGATCTTCGCGATCGCCCGCATAGCGGGTTGGTTGGCGCACGCGATGGAGGAGTACGAGCGGCGCACGCCGCTGCGGCTCCGCGCCGTCTATATCGGACCCGCGGACTAATCGCTTGGCGAACCGGTGGAGCCGGGTTACCGTGGTCGCTCGGAACCGATCAGAGAGGGGCAGGCCGATGCGGATCTGAGGTTGTCGACGCTTTCCGACAACCCTGGAGGACCGCCATGTCTCCTGCCGTTCTATTTTCCGATCTCACCTTTGCCTGGCCTGACGGCGAGCCTGTCTTCAACGGGCTCGACCTGGTCGTCGGCCCGGGCCGCACCGCTCTCGTCGGCGCCAACGGTTCCGGCAAGTCCACCCTGTTGCGCCTGGTCACCGGCGCCCTCACACCGACCCGGGGCACCGTCCGGGTGGAGGGGGTGCTGGGCTACCTGCCGCAGGATCTGACCCTCGACGCCGAGCGCACGGTCGACGACGTGCTCGGCATCGCGCACACCCGGCGGGCGGTGGCCGCGATCGAGCGCGGTGGCACCGACCCGGAGCTCTATTCCACCGTCGGCGACGACTGGGACGTCGACGACCGTACCCACGAAACGCTCGACCGCCTTGGCCTTGGCCACGTCGGCCTGGACCGGCCGGTCGGCACGCTCTCCGGTGGCGAGGCGGTGCTGCTCGGGCTCGCGGGCCAGCTGCTGCGGCGGCCGGGCGTACTCCTGCTGGACGAGCCGACCAACAATCTCGACCGCGCCGCGCGGGACCGCCTTTACGAGACGGTGGCCGCGTGGTCCGGCGTGCTGCTCGCGATCAGTCACGACCGCGAGCTGCTCGAGCTGGTCGACCAGGTGGCGGACCTGCGGGACGGCGCGGTGCGGCTGTTCGGCGGCACGTTCAGCGAGTACGAATCGGTGCTGGCCGTCGAGCAGGAGGCCGCACAGCGGGCCGTGCGGGTCGCGGAGAGCGACGTGCGGCGGCAGAAGCGCGAGCTGGTCGACGCGCACGTCAAGCTCGCGCGGCGGGTCCGCTACGGGCAGAAGATGTGGGACAACAAGCGCGAGCCGAAGGCGGTGATGGCCGAACGCAAGCGGCAGGCGCAGGTTTCCGCCGGCAAGCATCGCGGGCTGCACGAGGACCGGCTCGCGGGCGCGCGGGAGCGGCTCACGTCTGCCGAGGAGGCGGTCCGCGACGACGCGACGATCCGGGTCGACCTGCCGGCCACCGCCGTGCCCGCGGCGCGCCGGGTGCTCAGCGTCCGCGAGGTGGCGCTGCGCGGCGGGGCCAGGCTCAGCCTCGACGTGTACGGGCCGGAGCGGATCGCGCTGGTCGGCGCCAACGGGGCGGGCAAGACCACGCTGCTGTCGGCGATCGCCGGTCGCGTTCCGGAGTTCGCCGGCACGATCGACGTTCCGGTGCCGGTGCGGTTGTTGCCGCAACGACTCGACGTACTCGATGACGAGCTGTCGATCGTCGCCAACGTGCGGCGGTTGGCGCCCGCGGCGGGTGACAACGCGATCCGGGCGCGGCTGGCCCGGTTCCTGTTCCGCGGCGCCCGCGCCGAGCAGGAGGTGGGCACGCTCTCGGGCGGCGAGCGGTTCCGGGCGACGCTGGCGGCGCTGCTGCTGGCCGAGCCGGCGCCCCAGTTGCTGCTGCTGGACGAGCCGACGAACAACCTCGACCTGGCCAGCGCGCGGCAGCTCAGCGAGGCGTTGGCCGCGTACCAAGGTGCCCTGGTGGTGGCCAGCCACGACCTGCCGTTCCTGCGCACGCTCGGAATCACCCGTTGGCTGCGCCTCGACGGCGTGTTGCGGGATGGTTCGCCCTAGGCTTGCGGCGTGGTGCGGTTTCGGATCAGCGAGGCGGCTGAGCTGCTCGGCGTCAGCCCCGACACGGTGCGTCGGTGGATCGACGCCGGGCGGCTGCCCGCCGATCGCGACGAGCACGGTCACCGCCTGATCGAGGGCAGCGAGCTGGCCGCGTTCGCGCGGGCACAGCACGAGCAGGCCGAGAGCGGCGACACGTCCGCGCGAAACCGATTGCGCGGCATCGTCACCGCGGTGGTCAAGGACGGTGTGATGGCGCAGGTCGACATCCAGGCCGGCCCGTTCCGGATCGTCTCGCTGATGAGCCGGGAGGCGGTCGACGAGCTCGACCTGCGCGTCGGCTCGGTCGCCACCGCCGTCATCAAATCGACGACCGTCGTAGTGGAGAAGGCTCCTTCGCGGCGTTAAAGTCATCGATATCGAGCGGCGGCGCGCTCACCCCGATCCGGGAGGAGAGCATCGTGCCGTCCATCTCTCGTCGCGCCTTGTTGCGGGTCGGCGGCGCCGCCGTCGTCGCCAACGGTTTCGCCCGCCAGGCCCTCGCCGCGCCGGTCGTGTCCGCCGATCTCGTCATCTACGGCGCCACCTCGGGTGGTCTGGTCGCCGCGATCCAGGCGCGGCGGATGGGTCGCAGCGCGCTCGTGTTGGAGCCCTCGAACCATCTGGGCGGGCTGACCACCGGCGGGCTCGGGCAGACCGACAGCGGGGTTTCGGGGTCCATCAGGGGGATCGCCGGCGAGTTCTATCGGCGCGTCCACGCGGCCTATGCCGGGACGCCGGTGACGCCGACCTCGCCGGGCCGGTTCACGTTCGAGCCGCACGTGGCCCGGGCGGTGTTCGACGCGATGCTGCTCGAGGCCGGTGTGCCGGTCTACTTCGGAGTCTCGTTGGCGTCCGTCACGAAGTCCGGCAACCGGTTGGTGGAGGTGGTGGGCGGCAACGGGCAGGCGTTCCGGGGTGGGATGTTCGTCGACGCGTCTTACGAGGGCGACCTGATGTCGCTGGCCGGGGTTGG
Organism: Asanoa sp. NPDC050611; assembly: GCF_040654855.1. Taxonomy (NCBI): domain Bacteria; kingdom Bacillati; phylum Actinomycetota; class Actinomycetes; order Micromonosporales; family Micromonosporaceae; genus Asanoa; species Asanoa sp. NPDC050611. Next base: position 2,246 of record NZ_JBFAIU010000251.1, on the reverse strand, counting down.
CTGGACGGTCGGGCGCGAGAGCAACGCGCAGTATGGGGAGACCATCAACGGCGTTCAGCTCCGGAGTGGACACCAGTTCAACTTCCCGGTTTCGCCGTACGTGGTGGCCGGTAGCCCTTCCTCGGGGCTGTTGCCGGGCATCTCCGCCGCGCCGGTCGCGCCCGCTGGGTCCGGGGACGGGCTGATCCAGGCCTACAACTACCGGATGTGCCTGACGCAGGCGGCGTCGCGGATCCCGTTTCCTCGGCCGGCCGGCTATGACGTGGTCCGTTACGAGTTGCTGCTCCGGTATATCCAGGCCGGGTGGAACGGGCCGTTCTTCACCACGCACGGGGTCGGGAACGGCAAGACGGACTCGAACAACAACGGTGCCTTCTCGACGGACTTCATCGGTGGCAACTATGCCTATCCGACCGCGTCGTACGCCGCGCGGGAGAGCATCGCGGCCGACCATCGGACGTACCAGCAGGGGCTGATGTGGTTCCTGGCCAACGACCCGCGGGTGCCGTCGGGGATCCGCACCGCGACCGCGTCGTGGGGTCTGGCGGCGGACGAGTTCACGGCTACGGGCGGGTGGCCCCCGCAGTTGTACGTGCGGGAGGCGCGCCGGATGCTCTCCGCGCACGTGATGACGGAGCGCAACTGCCGGGGCCAGGAGCCGGTGCCGGATCCGGTCGGGCTGGCCAGCTACACAATGGACTCGCACAACTGCCAGCGCGTCGTGGTCGGCGGAGTGGTCCGCAACGAGGGCGACGTGCAGATCGGGGTGCCCGGGCCTTATGGGATCAGCTACCGGTCGATCGTGCCGCTCGAGTCGCAGTGCGCGAACCTGCTGGTGCCGGTCTGCCTGTCGTCGAGCCATATCGCGTACGGCTCCATCCGGATGGAACCGGTCTTCATGATCCTGGGCCAGTCGGCGGCGACGGCGGCGGTGCTGGCGTTGTCGGCCTCGTCCGCGGTGCAGCAGGTCCCCTATTCGACGCTGCGCGCCCGCCTGCTGGCCGATGGTCAGCTGCTGCAGTGGCCGCCGCCCGCGGGGCCGGGCGAGGTGGTGGTCGACAGCCACGACCCGTCGGTGACGCGGGCCGGCACGTGGGTGTCCAGCACGTCGATCGGGGGTTACTGGGGCACGGACTACGAGCACGACGGCAACACGGCCAAGGGGGTGAACCGGTTGCGCTTCCGCCCGAACCTGCCGTCGGCCGGGACGTACACGGTGTACCTGCGGTGGACCGCGGACCCGAACCGGGCAAGCAATGTTCCGGTCGACATCGTCCACAGTGGCGGCGTGACGACCCGTGTCGTGGACCAGCGGGCGAATGGCGGTCAATGGGTTTCGCTGGGTGCTTACACGTGCGCGGCGGGGGTCGGCGCGAGCGTGCTGATCCGCACCGAGGCGACCAATGGCTACGTGATCGCGGACGCCGCGCGGTGGGTGCTGACGGGCTGATGTGGCAGGGCCGTTCGGTAGGCTTTCGGGGATCGACCACGTCTACGAAGGGTCCGGCACGATGCCCCGCAGGAGCGCCGCCGAGGGGGAGCCCGCGACCCGGAAGGAGCGGGCGGCGCAGACCCGGGCGGCGCTGCTGACCGCGGCGCGCTCCCTGTTCGCGGAGCGCGGCTATCTGAACACCAAGATCACGGACATCACCGCGGCGGCCGGTCGGTCGACCGGGTCGTTCTACGAGCATTTCGCGAGCAAGGACGAGCTGCTCGAGGCGCTGCTGGCCGATCTGGAGAACGCGGCGGACGCGCGGTTGGCGGACGGGGGCCCGGAGACTGCCCACGACCTGACCGACCGGGCGCAGCTGCGGGAGCATCTCGCTATCGCGTGGTCGGTGATGTCGGAACACCGGCCGGTCACGGTGGCCTTGTTCCAGTCGATGATCGCGGCGGATCCGGCGTCCGGCCGGGCGTGGCACGATCTGACGTCGCGCTCTGAGACGCTTCGCGACCACCTGACCTACCTGCGCGACCGCGGCCATCCACTCCCCGGCGACCCGGAGTTGATCGGCACCGCCATCGCCGCGATGCTGTCGACCCTGAACTACGCCCTCCCGGACGCCGACGCGGACGCCGTCGTCGACACCCTCACTGATTTGCTCCTCACCGGCTTGGCCGGCGACCGAACCGCGTAGGAACGCGCCCGGCGGGAGCGACGGTCTGGACCACCGCGGACCCGGACCAAAGAAGAAAGGCGCCCCCGCCAGAGGAGCGCCTTTCCACTGGCCGATCCGGTTCAGCAC
>NZ_JBFAIU010000250.1:0-11440 GCF_040654855.1 Asanoa sp. NPDC050611 | reverse complement strand
GGCCACGGTCGCCGGCGGGAGCCCGACCTCGCGCCGGAAGCCCAGCTCCAGCGCCCGGCGGCTGACCCCGAGCCGGTCGGCGAGCGCGACGTGGACAGTGCGTTGCGGGCCAGCGACGCGTACACGGCCGCCTCGCTCGACGCTCCGGTGCGCGGCCAGGACGGCGACGCCGCCGAGCTGGGCGGGCTGCTCGGCACGCCGGACGCCGACCTGGAGAGCGTCGACGACCGGCTCACCGTGCGCCGGCTGCTGGCCCGCCTCCCGGCCCGTGAGCAGCAGATCCTCGCCCTGCGCTTCTACGGCAACCGCAGCCAGACCGAGATCGCGCAGGAGACCGGACTGTCGCAGATGCACGTCTCACGGCTGCTCTCCCGGTCGCTGACCTGGCTGCGCGAGGCCATGCTGAGCGACGTACCACCGGCGTGGCCGGGCATGGACAAGGAGGCCGACACCGACAGCCCGGTCTCCGCCGTCACCAATCGCGCCGGCGTCGCCGTCGTCGAGCTACGCGGCGAGATCGACACCGACAACGCGGGGCAGCTGCGCGAGGCGCTGGGCTTCTACTGCCGGCACGCGCCCACCGGGGTCGAGGTCGACCTGCGGCGCGTGCCGTTCGTCGACGCCGCCGCAGTCGCCGCGCTGGCCGCCGCGTACGACGTCGCCCGCCGCCGTGGCGTGTCGTTCGCCCTGCTCGGCAGCAGCGCCACGGTCAGGCGCAGCCTCCGCGTCGCGGGCTTGGGCCACCTGCTGAGCCGGCACTGACTCAGCGCTCGAGGAGGCGGCGAAGGTGACCGTGCTCGCGAAGGCCGGGACCTGGCCGTACGCCGGCATCTCGACGGTCATCGCGCTCAGGTGTCCCTGACCGTCCACAGTAGCTTGACGCCGTCCGGGTCGGCCAACGCGAGGTTGCGAGCCGACGGGTCGACGTCGCCGGACACCTCGACCTGCGGCACGGTCATCGTCGTGTGTGTCGACACCGACGCGGTCTTGGCGGCCGCGGCCCGCAACGACGCGACCGGGCCCGGAGCCGCCGGCTGACCGCCGGACTCACATGCGGTTGCCAGCGCCAGGATCACACCGGCAACGAGGGCGACGAACGCTCTACTGTGGACCGAGCGACTTCTCCCCGTGTCTTCGCGCAACGCGACGCGGGCGCCACAGTAACACCGGGTGCTATCGGTAGCCGCGCTTGAGCAGGTATCGAGCCCCCGCCTCGAAGCCCTCGGGGCTCAGCACCTCGAAGCCGAACGCGTCGGCGAGCCGGTCGGTGATGTTGAACGCGGCGCAGACCGCGAGCGCGTCCTCGACCTGCTGGGGCGAGGCGCCCGCCGACAGCACGACCCGCATGTCGTCGGCCGTGACCGTGCCCTCGCGGGTCAGCTTGCCGAGCATCCGCAGCGTCGACCGCAGCGGCTCCTCGACCGGCGCCGACTCCAGGTCGGCCAGCACGGCCGCCACACGTGGCCCGTCCTGGTAGGCCAGGCGCGACGTCGCGGAGTGCGCGCCGACGCAGAAGGAGCTCTCGTTCACCTTCGAGACGTACGCCGCCATCAGCTCCCGGTCGGCGACCGACCAGTCCGACGGGCCGCGCATCGCCTCGTGGGTGAACTCCTTCGCCCGGTCACCGTAGAAGTCGGGCCGGTAGAAGACGATCCGGGCGGCATCGGGTACGGGCTGCCGGCTGACCAGCCTGATCAGGGCGAACAGCAGCTTCGTACGCCGGGGATAGCCGTTGTCGAGGACGTCAAGACGCACCGTCCGACCTCCCTTCGGCCAGGGCGGCCAGGCCCGCCTCGTACAGCCGGGTCGACTGTCCGACCGCCGCGCACACCACCAGCTCGAACAGCTCGTCCTCGCTGGCGCCCGCGGCCCTGGCCGCGGCGAAGTCGGCCTCGGTGACCTCGGCCGCCGTTCTGGCGACCTTGTCGACCAGCTCGGCCACCGGCGGCGGCAGGGAGCCGTCGTTGCGGAAAGCCAGGGCGCGCTGCTCGGCGGACGCCCGGCCCGGCCCATTCAAGATCCGATCGACCAGCGCCCGGTGCGCTGCCCGCTTCCGGTCGTCGCCCGCCACTGCACCCTCCCTGGTGATTCAGCAGGTCAGTACCCTTGATCGGCATACCCGAGGAGGACGTGGTGGCGCAAGAGCCGCGGGGCGCGGTCGCGGTGCTGGAGCGGCACCAGGTCGCCGTCTACCTCGGCGCGATCGCGGCCGGCGTGCTGGTCGGGTGGGCCGCGCCGGGCGCCGGGCCGGGCCTCGAACACGCGATCAACCCGGTCCTGGGCGCCCTGCTGTACGTGACGTTCCTCCAGGTCCCGGCCCGCGACCTGGTGCGCGCGCTGCGCGACGGACGATTCCTCGCCGCCGCGCTGACCGTCAACTTCCTCGTCGTGCCCCTGGTCGTCGCCGCGATGTTCACGTTCCTGCCAGCCGATCAGGCGGTACGCCTCGGCGTTCTGCTCGTGCTGCTGACGCCCTGCGTCGACTACGTCATCGTGTTCAGCGGGCTGGCCGGCGGCGACAGCCACCGCCTGCTCGCGGCGACCCCGGTGCTGCTCCTCGCCCAGATGCTCCTGCTGCCGCCGTTCCTGCTGCTGTTCCTCGGCTCGGGCCTGGGCGACACGGTCGAGGCGGGCCCGTTCCTGCGGGCGTTCCTCTTCCTGATCGTGATCCCGCTGGCGCTCGCCTGGCTCACCCAGACCTGGGCCCCCCGCGGGCGCACCAGGGCGACCGCCGACGCCGCGATGGTGCCGCTCATGGCCGCGACCCTGTTCGTCGTGGTCGCCTCGCAGGTGCCGAAGCTGACCGGCGACGTCGGCCGGGTCCTCGGCGTGGTGCCGTTCTACGTGCTGTTCCTGGTCGTCATGGCCGGCGCGGGCTGGGTCGTGGCCCGGCTGTTCCGGCTCGACGCCCCGGCCGGCCGGGCCGTCGTGTTCACCGGCGCGACCCGCAACTCGCTGGTCGTACTCCCGCTGGCCCTGGCCCTGCCGGAGCGGTTCGGCGTCGCACCGGCGGTGGTCGTCACCCAGACGCTGGTCGAGGTGCTGGGCATGGTCGCCTACGTCCGCCTGGTCCCCCGCCTCGTCCCCGACGATCGACCGTGACGGCAGAGACGATCTCCCCCGTACGGGGGATCGGGCTGCCTCGCCGAGGTGAGGTGCGGCGCCGCCGCCGTGCCTAGCGTCGGCCTCATGGCACTCGTCGTGGCGGCTCCCCCGCCGAGGACTGTCCCTTCTGGACCCATTCGGCACCCGACCGCGGCGCGGGTGTGGGCCGTGGTGCGGCTGACCCGGCCGTGGTTCTGGCCCCTCGGCTGGGCCGGCGCCGCGTTCGGTGCGGTGCTCGCCACCGGCGACTGGCTGCCGGCGGCCGACGCCCTACCCGCGACGCTCGCCGTGGGCCTCGTCATCGGTCCGCTGGTGTGGGCCACGGTGTTCGCGCTCAACGACCTGCACGACCTGCCCAGCGACCGGCGTAACCCGCGCAAGTCCACCGCGCCGCTGGTCACCGGCGTGCTCACCCCGCTCGACCTGCGGCGTTGTGCCCGCTGGTGCACCGTCGGCGCGCTCGCGGTGGCGGCCGTCGCCGGAACCCTGTTCGTCGTCGGCACCGCGGCCGTGCTCGCGCTCGGCTGGCTCTACAGCGCACCACCGGTCCGCCTCAAGGCCCGCCCGGGCTGGGACGTGACGGTCAACGCGGTCGTCGTCGGTGTGTGCGGGCCGCTCGCCGGGTGGTCGCTGCACCGCCCGGTCCTCGACTACCCGCCCGTCCTGGTGGTGCTCGGCCTCCTCCTCGCCGCCGCGCTGTACCTGCCGACCACGGTCATGGACCGGTTCGCCGACCAGGCGGCCGGGTACGCGACCTCGGCCGTGCGCTGGACGGCGTCGGCCTGCCACCGCGCCGGGCTCCTGTCGTGGACCGTCGCCAACGCGGTCTGGCTCGCCTGCTGCCACCTCGACGTGTTCGTCGCCCGCGACTCGTGGCTGCTCCAGACGATCGCGGCGCCGCTGCTCGTCGCCGGGTACGCCGGGCTGACCCGCCGGCCGTCGATCGCGCGGCTCGCGGTCGTCTGCGTGGCGTTCGCCGTACCGGCGACCGACTTCCTGCTCGCCTGCGTGCACCAGCCCCGCTGACCCCATCGGCACCGAGGCGTTTGCACGCCGCCGGAATGGAAAGGCGGATGGTGATCATTTGACGGGGGTGGGTGTTGGGAGACGACGTTCAGTTCGCGGCTGATGCGGAGATCGACGCCGTCCTCGTGGGGCGGCTGGTCGAGCCGTTGTTCCAACCGGTGGTGTCGCTGGCCGACGAGCGGCCGGTCGGTTTCGAGGCGCTGGCGCGGGGCCCCGCGGGCCGACTGCACCAGGCGCCGGCGTTGTTCGCCGCTGCGGCGCGGGCCGGCAAGTCGACGGAACTGGACTGGTTGTGCGCGGAGGCGGCCGGGCGCCGTTACCGAGAGGCGGACCTCCCCGGCCTGGCGCTGTTCGTCAACCTGAACCCCGACACCCTTGCCACCGATCCACCCGCGCACCTCGTCGAGGCGTACGCCGAGCTGACGCAGGAGCGGGACCTGGTCCTCGAGATCACCGAACAGTCGGTGATGCGCGAGCCCGCGCGGTTGCTCGACGCGGTGCTCGACGCCCGGCGGCGCACCGCCCGCATCGCGCTGGACGACATCGGTGCCGAGCCCGCGAGCCTGGCGGCGATGCCGCTGATCAACCCGGACATCATCAAGCTCGACCGGTCGATCATCCAGAGCCGGTCGAGCTCGTGGGCCGTCTCCCAGGTCGTCAACGCCGTCCTCGACGAGGCCCACCGGCGCAAGGCGCAGATCCTCGCCGAAGGGATCGAGACCCCGGAGCACGTCGCCGTCGCGCGCTCGCTCGGCGCGACCCTCGGCCAGGGTTTCCTGTTCGGCCGTCCCGGGCCGCTGCCCGACCGGGTCCGCCCGTCGGAGCACGAGCTCGCCCGTGTCGCGCCGCGGCACGTCGCGCGCAGCACGCCGTTCGAGGTGCTCGCCAAGACCTCGGAGGTGCACACGACGTCCGCGGAGCTGTTCGCCTCGATGGCCGGGCACGTGGAGAACCAGGCGACGCAGACGACGAGCCCGGCGATCCTCACCGTCAACGTCGGCGACGGTGACTACGACGACGAGAGCCGCATCCGCCACACGTACCTGACCAACCGGGGCCTCGACGTCTTCGTCCTCGGCACCCGCGTCCCCCACGACCTCGGCGGCCGCATCCGCGGCATCCCGCTGGCCGGGGACGACCCCCTCACCGGCGAGCGCACCGTCCTGTTCGTCGGCAGCCGCCACGGTAGCGCGGCGTTCGCCCGCCGCGGCCCCGGCGACGCGTTGGAAGCGGGTGCCTGCTACGACCCGGAACACGTCATCGAAGCGATGCTCACCCTCGTCAACCGCCTCCCGAGCTAGCCCCGCCACGGGATGATCGGGCGATGGAGGTACTCAGCAGCCGTGTCCTGGTGCGCCCGTCCGACCCGGAGCGCAGTCGCCGGTTCTACCGCGACGTCCTCGGCCTCGCGGTGTATCGCGAGTTCGGGCCGCGGGCCGATCCGGGGCTCGTCTTCTTCCTCGGCCAGGGCTTCCTCGAGGTGTCCGGCACGTCCGAGGGTGGGTCGGCCGGACCGACCGGGATCTGGCTGCAGGTCCGGGACGTGCACGCGGAGCACGAACGGCTCGTCGCCGCGGGAGCGACGGTGACCCGTGCGCCGCGCGAGGAGCCGTGGGGGCTGGTCGAGATGTGGATCGAGGATCCGGACGGCGTACGGATCGTCCTCGTCGAGGTGCCCGCCGACCACCCGCTGCGCCGCGACCAGAGGTTCGCCGCCGGCTAGGTCGCGAGGCGACGGCCGAGGGTGAGCATGGCTCTGCTGACACGCTCGGGCTGTTGGCAGGTGCCGGCGTCGACGGAGCCGTCACCCCGGTGGGCGCTCCGGCGGGCGAAGGCACCGCAGCCGTCGCTGGTGCCGACGAACAGGACGGCGCGTTCGCGTGCGAGGGGGTCCGTGTCGGGCAGCGGGATGGCGTGGACGCGGGCACCGAGATCGCCGGGGATGCGGCTGCCGAGCACGAACACGTCGATGCCGCGGCGCGGCAGGCCGGCATGGCGGTTATGGGCTTCGTCGTCGTAGTCGCCGTCACCCACGATGACGGCGAGGATGCCGGTGCCGGCGGTCCCCGTCGCCCGATCGTCGACCTGGGTGGCCATCTCCGCGAACATGTCGGGCGACACGGTGCGGATCTCCCCGGCTCTCGCGAGCAGGTCGAACGGGGTCAGGCCGGACACGCGGCGTGGCCCGACCCGGGCGAGCGACCGCGCCGACCGGCGGACGCGGCGCGGTAGCGGTCCGGGCCGCCCGAACAGCCAGCCCTGGCCGAGGGTGGCGCCCAGGGAGCGCGCGACGGCGACGTGCTCGGGCCGCTCGATGCCTTCGGCGAGGATCTGCGTGCCCTGGCGGCGGGCGTCCTCGAGCAGCGCCTCGACTAGGTGCGGCGTGGTCGTGGAACCGGACCGGCGTTGGACGACGGACCGGTCGAGCTTGATGATGTCCGGATTGGCCAGCGGCATCGCGGCGAGGCTGGCGGGCTCGACGCCGATGTCGTCGAGGGCGATCCGGGCGGACCGCCTGCGCGTGTCGAGGACCGCCTCCAGGAGCCGGGCCGGCTGGCGCATCAGCGACCGCTCGGTGATCTCGACGACGACGTCGCGTTCGCGCGCCAGCTCCGCGTACGACCGGGCAAGGTCGCTGGGCAGCCCGGTGGCGAGGGTCTCCGGGTTGACGTTGACGAACAGGGCGAGGTCGGAGACGTCGGCTTCCTGGAAGCACTGGCCGGCGACCCGGGTGCACAGCCAGTCCAACTCGGCCGACCGCCCGGCGGCGGCCGCGGCCGCGAACAGGTCCGGCGCCTCGTGCAGGTCTCCCTTGGGCCCACGCGACAGCGCCTCGAACCCGACCGGAAGCTCGTCGTCGAGCGCGACGATGGGCTGGAACAACGGCTCGATCAGCTCTCCGGCCAGAACAGCGTCGAAACCGAGCACGTCGGGATCCCGAACCACAGTTCCGACGCTACGCCCGCGCCGGAACTGTGGCCGTGGATCCAAACCTTTGCCCCGTGGGCAATCAGGCCAGGTCGTTCAGTGCCGGTCGCGCACGGCGAGCGGGAAGGTGCCCGCGCCGACGTCGGTGAGCGTCCGGGTGAACTGCCGCAGGTACGTGTCGAGGAACGGCGACCGGTCGCCCTGGGTGGGCACGTCCGACGCCGGGTTCTGCAGTGCCAGGCTCAGCCGTGCCCGGGTGACCTCGATCGTGTTGCCGCTCGGGGTGTCGCGCCAGCTTCCGCTGCCGATCGTCCCGATCTGCACACCGAGCTGGTGACCCGTCTCGAAGGTCCAGTCGGTGGACTTCAGGTCGAACGCGACCCGGCCCGCCTGCTCGATCAGCGCGACGTTCTCGTCGAACATCACCGAGGTGCCGTCCGGGGCGACGTCCCACAGCCGCACCATGACGTTGCCCGGCGCCCCGGCGTACAACGTGATCCGTGGTGTGCCGGTGATCCGCACGCGCGACCTGGTGGGCGTGGACCAGCTGAAATAGCTGTGCGCGTCGGCGGCCGCGAGAGCGCGGGCGGCGATCGGCGCGGGATCCGTGGCGTGCTCCATGTCCCACTGCTGGTCGCCGGGCGCGGCCGGTGCGGCCAGCGTCGAGGCGATGCCGTCGTCGACGTACTGCCCGTCCGGCAGACCCACGACGGTGTACGAGGACGGCGCCGGCCAGGTCGACTGTGCCCGCCACGCGCCGGTGTTGTCCTCGATGGCGTAGGCGGGGTCGCGTACCGCCGGCTTGTCGCCCTTGAGGTAGCGGTCGTAGAAGCGCATGACCTCGTCGAAGAAGCCGGCGCGGCCCTGCAGGAGCTGGCCCGCTCCGTTCGTCTCGTTGCCGCGCACGTGCTCCCACTGCCCCAGCCAGCCCCGCTCGACGCCGTGGTGGTTGTCGAGGTACTCCTCCATGTCCTCCGGCTTCGTGTTGTTCTCGATGAAGCCCTGTGTGACGAACAGCGGCGTGCTCGTGCCCTTCGCCTGCGCCGCGAGGTTGCGGGCGCGCCAGTAGGCCGACTCGAGGTCGGGGTTGTTGTTGTTCGTCAGGTTGTCGGCCAGGCACTCGGGGTGGCTCTGCTCGTAGGCCGCGTTGGCCCGGTAGCGGTCGCTGTCGTCGGCGAGCGATGCCATCGTGGCGATGCCGTTGTAGGCGTTGGGTGTGCCGGTCACGTTGGGTCGGGGGACGTCGTTGCTGAACAGGTAGTTGTACATGTTCCACACCGGTTCCTGTGCGACGACGGCCTTCAGGGCGCCGATGCGCAGGTTGTTGCCGACGAGACCGGTCACGGCGTCGTACGACTTGCCGTACATGCCCACCTTGCCGGTCGACCACGGCTGCTTCGCGGCCCACTGGATCGCGGCCCGCACGTCCGCCTGCTCGCCGGGGCCCACCCAGTCGAGGCAGCCGGTGCTGCCGCCGAAGCCGCGCAGGTCGACCATGACGTAGGTGTAGCCGCGGGCGAACAGGTCGGTGCCCGTGGTGAAGTCGGCGAACCGGTTGGACGGCCCGGTCCGGGTCCACCCTTCCGGCCCGGTCTGGCCCGCGTGGCCGAAGTAGGGACCGACGGCGAGGATCACGGGCGTCTTCGCGCGGGGCGACAGGTGCGCCGGCCGGAGGACGTCGGCGTGGAGCTCGACGCCACTGTGGTCCGCGGACGGGAAGTAGGCCTCCGTCCACACCGCACCCACCGGGACCCGGGGGTTCTCCGCGTTGGTGACGCCGTCCTGAGCCGATACCGGCGCAGCGGTGGCGGCGGTTGCCGTGCCGCTGACCGCGAGAGCGGCAGCCGTGATCAGCGCGCCGGCGGCGGCTGTTGTCCGCCTGCGTAGGTTCATCTGGCCTCCCCGACCATAGAGCAGTGTCTCTGCGAAGGTTGACGCTAGCGCGTCAACGTCCACTTCGACCGCCCGCGGGGAGTCCTTTTCCGATCAGCGGGTCATTGTCCCGTGCCGCCGAGGTCGTCCGGGTGTCCGGCGGCCAGCCGTGGCCACTGCGCGGTCGGGCGTCCGCCGGGCCACTCGGCCAGCGGTGGCCAGTCGGGTGCGCCGCCGTTGGTCCGCATCGCGTGCCCCCGTCGCGGCCAGCCGGCGGGTGCGTCCTCCCACGGTTCCTGCCGGCCGTACGCCGTCAGGTCCATGAGCGCGTAGTTGTAGTCCATCGCGTGCACGCCGCGGCGTTGCGTCCAGTAGGTCTCGAAGACGCGATCGCCGTCGCGCAGGTAGCACACCAGGTGGAACAGGCCGATCTGGCGGCCCGCGAAGAGCGCCTCGAGCGACGGCTGCGCCGAGTACCACGGCATCGTCCAGCCCATGAACTCCCGGTAGCGCGCGCTTTCGGCATAGGGGCCCTGGCACAGCACGGCGTACGTGATGTCGCGGGAGTGCAGGTAGGACAGCTCGCCGATCTGGCTGTTGAACAGGGTGCAGCCTTCGCACTGCTCGGCGGCCGGATGGCCCGCGTACCACATGAAGTAGTAGGCGATCAGCTGCGTGCGGCCCTCGAACGCGTCCAGCAGCGTGACCGGCCCGGTCGGCCCGTCCAGCGGGAGCGTCGGGTCGACCGCCACCATCGGCAGGCGACGGCGCGCGGCGGCGATGGCGTCGCCTTCGTGGGTGTGTGCCTTCTCGCGCGCCCGCAGCCGGTCGACCTGCGCCTCGAACGACGCCCGGTCGACGACCGGCGGCATCGCGGTCGCGGCGACGACGCTGGGTGTCGGGTTGTCAGCTGAGTTGCTCACGATCGGTCTCCAACCGTTTCTCCGCGGCCTCCGCCGCGTGCTTGATCCTGGCGAGCCGCGCGTCCCATTCGGCGGCGAGGGAGGTCATCCATCCGGCCGTCACGGCCAGGGCGTCCGGGCGCACCGCGAACCGCACCTCGCGCCCGACGCGCGTGCTCTCGACCAGCCCGGCGGCGTCGAGCACGGCGAGGTGCTTGACGACGGCCTGACGCGAGATCGGCAGGGCGGCGGCGAGCGTCGACGCCGTTGCCTGGTCAGCCGCGGACAGCTGGTCCAGCAGCCGGCGCCGGGTCGGGTCGGCCAACGCGGTCAGGACACTGTCGACGACCTCGGCGACGCTCGACACGGTCACGGCCTCGCGGGAACGCGGGCGGCGAGGGCCGGCAGGCACGACTCCCATCCCGCCGTGTGATCGTCGATCACCTTCCGGCGGTTCGCCTCCGGCGTCGGCAACGCGGCGAACCCGCTCTCCACCACCCGCAGCCGGGTCCCGCCGGCCTCCGGTATCAGCGTGAACTCCACCAGCGTGCCGTTGTCGTCCCGCAGGTCCTCCCCCGGGAACGCGCTGTTCCACCGGTACGCGAGATACCGGGGCGGATCCACCTTCTCGACCAGCATCGGGAAGTCGCCGTGCTGGGAATGCCGGGCCACCAGCCGTTCGCCCTCGCTGACGTGCGTGCCGCGCACGCTGTCGTCGTCAGTCGCCCAGAAACCCGGCTCGGCCACCAGCGGCCACACCCGTTCCGGGGCCGCCGCGATGAAGATCTCGCGCTCGATCCGGTCCACGCCCGCTCCCATCCGCCGACCTGCTGTGCAACTCAACGGTTGCACATGGGCTGGCGAATCCGCAACTTTCAGGTTGCACGTTATCGCGGTGTCGGTGCCTCGGCCGGGAGCAACCCGGACTCCTTGAGGTCGGCCCAGAGCCCGGCCGGCACAGGATGGCGCAGGAACGCGGCGCTTTCCGCCACCTCCCGCGGTGAGCGGGCGCCGACGACCACGGACGTCACCGCGGGGTGGCCGAACGGGAACTGGATCGCCGCGGCCAGCGGCGACACGTCGTGGCGGGCGCAGACCGCCCTGATCTCGCGCAGCGCCGGCGGCGCCCGGTCCGCGGGGCCGGCCAGCAGGCCGCCCTGGAACACGCCCGCGGCCAGCACGGCGATGCCGCGCGCCGCGCACAGCGGCAGCAGGTCATCGAGCGCGGACTGGTCGAGCAGCGAGAACCGGCCGGCGATCAGCACGCAGTCCAGACCGGGGGCGGCCCTGACGAAGTCGGCCGCCGTGTCCGCGTGGTTGCTGCCGATCGAGACCGCGCGGATGACGCCGCGGTCGCGCTGCGCCACCAGCTCCGGGTACGACTCGGCGAGCGCGGTCGCCATGTCCAGGTCGGGGTCGTGCACGTGCACCACGTCGGGGCGCGGCCCGCCCAGGCGGGCCAGACTGTCGGCCAGGGAACGCCGCACGGCCGCGCGCGTGTAGTCCAGTCGCGGGCCGAGGTCCGGTGGTGGATCCGCCCAGATCGGCTGCGTGTCCGGGCCGCCCGGCTCGATCAGCCGCCCGACCTTCGTCGCGAGCACGTTGCC
>NZ_JBFAIU010000249.1:0-11445 GCF_040654855.1 Asanoa sp. NPDC050611 | reverse complement strand
GTCCCGGCAATCCAATTAACGGATGCCAAAAACAATCACAATTGGCACTGGCTTATCAAACACCCTGTTGAGTTCTCAAAGAACAAACACACACCGTAGTTCAGGCCCGAATCTCTCGGTCCCGCCCTGCGGGGCACAACTTCTCCAGCCTACTCGGTCGGTTTCGCACTGTCAAGCCGGTATTTTCGGCTTTCTTGCGCTTCGCCCGAGATCCCGCAACTAGGGCGCGAAGAGCCGCTCCCGGTTGTTGCTAGGAATCCTGCAGACCGGCCGGACTCCGCGGCTCCCGTGAGGGGCTCTCGGATCTTCCCGCCCGGCTCCTGCCGGCTTGGATACTTTACCCGGTCGGCTTCGCGATCTCAAATCCGGCCTCGCCGGTCGATCGCACCGCCCGAACCCCACCAGCCTGTATCCCCTGGTAGCGGTGCTTGCTTCCCCCCGGTCGTTTTGTCCGGTGTTCCGCTTGCAGAGAGAAAGTTACGTGGGATCGCCCCTGGAATGCAAATCAAGGTCGGTCCATGTCTAGATCAGCAGGTCGCGGCGCATGTGGCCACCCGTACGCGTGTGAAAGAGTGGGTCATGCCCGCCGGCAGGATGATCCTCGCCGAAGACGCGTTGCTCGGGATGCTCTTCCCGTTCTGGCAACTGGTCATCGGCCTCTGCGTCCTACTCGCCCTGGGCGCGGCGGCCTACCGCCTCGCGGCCCGCGGCCCCTCGCGGATGACCACCGCCCTGCTCGTCACCGGCGCCGCCGTCGTCGGCATCGCGCTGCTGAGCTACCTGACCGGCGGAAACTAGCCCGCCGTCAACCGGACCTCGGGGCGGCCCGGATCGGTCAGGTCCGGGTCCTCGGCCACGAACAGCCGCTCCAGCGCCGGAAGCCCACGCTCGCGGACGACGCCGGCCTCCCCACCGGTGAGCGGAAGCAGGTACGTCAGCACGATCGGCACGCTCTCGGTGCGGCAGACGGCGAACGACTCGGGCAGGTAGCCAGGGTTCGTCGCGACCAACGCGGTCATCCGACTTCCCGGGAAGACGGGCCCCGCCGGCCCGATCACCTGCCCGTGCCGCAGGCCGGCTTGCCGGCGCACGAGCTCGCCGGCCACCTGGAACAACAGCCCGGCGGCGCGGGCCGGATAGTCGTCGTTCGGCACGTGCATCATCAGCTCCTGATGCACCGCCCCGGCGCCGGCCACGGTGAGGTGTCGCCGCCAGAGCCCCACGGTCACCACCGTCGTCACGCCGGCGAACGGAACATCGGGCCCGAAGAACGCGACCTGCACCCCCGCGGGCGTCGTGTCGTCGCCCCGACTGCCGCCGGCGATGGTCCCGAGGTACGACTCCAGATGCTCGATCAGGCCGGCCATGGCCCGAAGCTATCCCGCCCCACGGCGCCGCGCGGCAACCTTGCCCCCGTTGCCGCCCAGATCAACGCGAACAGCATGACGCCTGCGCCGCCCCGCAATCGCGACAGTATTCGCCGCGGCCAAGGCGCCGGCGATCCATGCCCGACGGCGGCGAACCAACCAGCTCGCGCCACATCAACCCAGACATCGGCGGGCGGCGCCGCAGCACATTTCCCAGCGCCTAGGGCCACGTCACCACTCCCGACGAACCCACAGTCCCGAGCGAGAACCGGCCAGGGTGCAAGATCGGCCCAGTAAACGAACATTGCCACCGCGCGGCTGCGAGGCAGGCATCTGGTGACCGCCCGGGCCTGTGAACCACCGCAGGCCACCCCTCGCAGCCGCCACAGACGAACTAGGTACCCCGACCGGTCGACCATTGCGACGGAAGTTGCCGACCTGGACCGCCAGGCGCCCGACCCGGTTGACCTCCGCCGGAAACCGACCTGGCCCAGTTGTGATGCCCGATTGTGGGCGCGCCCGCGGCGCGCGATTCACTCCACCGCGCCCGACGCCACGACCGCGGCCGTCGGGAGGGCGAGTTGGCCGTCCCCAACCGTGAACGGCGCTGTCAGGTGGTCGAAGTGCGATCGGATCCGGGTGCGGGTCCGCGCGTCCTGGGCCGACAGCACCGCGCCCGTGGCGCCGATCCCCGCCGCCGGCCCGTTCCACCACGCTTCTGCGGCCGTCTCGTGGACCCAGGCGAACTCCGAACCCAGCACGCCCGAAAAACCAGCGAGGCGCAGCAGCCCGCACACCCCGTCGACAGTCCGCGCGAAGTCGGCCGTCGCGTCGAGGCGCGGCAGGTCCGCCGGCCGCTGCACCCCCGCGGCCGCGAAGATGTCCGTCCACAGCCGTTGCGCCACCGGTGGTGGGTGCGGCCAGATCGTCACCGCCACCCGGCCGCCCGGGCGGACCACCCGCCGCAGCGACGTCAGGGCCGCCAGCGGATCACCGACGTGGTTGAGCACGAAGTTCGCCACCGCCGCGTCGAACAACCCCGCGGCGAACGGCAACGACGGCAGCACCGCCACCCGGACGTCCGCCGCCGGGACCCGCTCCCGCGCCAGCGCGACCATGCTCGGTTCCGCGTCCACCGCGACCACCGCGGCACCCCGCGAGACCGCCAGCGAAGCGACCGTCCCCGGACCGGTGCCCACATCGAGCACCACCGCACCGCCGACCACCCCAGCGGCGTCCAGGAGCGCCGACGCGGGTCCCGCGCACAGCGCGGCAAGGCTGTCCCGATACGCGACCGCACGACCCGCCCACTGCGCGCGCTCGTGCGCGTCGAACGTCGACGTCAAACTCAGCCCACGGAGAACGGTCGGCTGTTGGCCAGCGACGGCAGCTCCCGCCGGATCCGGGACAGGCGCGACAGGTCGAGGTCGGCCGCCACGACCGTCACCTCGTCGGGGGCCTGTGCCACGACCGTGCCCCACGGGTCGATGATCATCGAGCGCCCGAAGCATGAGCGGCCCGGCTCGTGGTCGCCGATCTGGCCCGCCGCGACCACGTAGCACTGGTTCTCGATCGCCCGCGCGCGGAGCAGGACCTCCCAGTGGTCGCGGCCCGTGTGCAGCATGAACGCGGCCGGCACCACCAGCACCTGGGCGGCGCTGTCGCGGGCCAGCGAACGGTAGAGCTCCGGGAAGCGCAGGTCGTAGCAGATCGTCAGGCCGAACGGCACGCCCTCGACGGTCGCGACCGACGTCGTCGTGCCCGGCGCGATCGTCGCGGACTCCAGATAGGACACCTTGCCGGGGATGTCCACGTCGTACAGGTGGATCTTCCGGTACGTCGCGGCCAGTGCGCCGGAGCGGTCGAACAGCAACGACGTGTTGTACGAGTGCGACGGCGCCGGCCCGGTCTCGTGGAACGAGCCGGCGTGCACCCACATCCCCAGCTCGCGCGCCGCGGCGGAGAAGAACGACCCGTACTCGCCGTCGACGGGCTCGGGCGCCGGCAGGTCGGGCCCGAGATGGTCCGTGTATTCCGGCAGGACGGCGACGTCCGCACCGAGGGAGGCGGCCCGCTCCAGGAGCGTGCGCGCGACCTTCAGGTTGTCCGCGCGGTTGTCACGCGCGTTGAGCTGGCAGACCGCGACCCGCACCGCGTCAGGCCGACTTCTCCTCGCGGTCCCGCCGGCGCCGGCCGGCGAACTCGCGGGGCACGATCGTCGGGTTGACGTTTTCCATGACCACCGCGCGGGTGATCAGGACGCGGGCGGCGTCGGGGTTGCTCGGCACCTCGTACATCACGGAGAGGAGCACCTCTTCCATGATGGCCCGCAGGCCGCGGGCGCCGGTGCCGCGGAGCATGGCCTGGTCGGCGATCGCCTCGAGTGCCGCGGGCTCGAACTCGAGCTCCACACCGTCGAGCTCGAAGAGCCGCTGGTATTGCCGGACCAGTGCGTTGCGCGGCTCGGTCAGGATCTTCACCAGCGCCTCGCGGTCGAGCGACCGGACGTTGGTGATCACCGGGAGCCGGCCGATGAACTCGGGGATCAGGCCGAACTTGAGCATGTCCTCCGGCATGACCTGGCTGAACACGTCGTCGGTCGACCGCTCGGAGACCGCGCGTAGTCGGGCGCCGAAGCCCGTGCCGCCCTGGCCGGTGCGGGACTCGATGATCCGATCGAGCCCGGCGAACGCGCCACCGCAGATGAACAGGACGTTGGTCGTGTCGATCTGGATGAACTCCTGGTGCGGGTGCTTGCGGCCGCCCTGTGGCGGCACGTTGGCGACCGTACCCTCGAGGATCTTGAGCAGTGCCTGCTGGACGCCCTCGCCGGAGACGTCGCGCGTGATCGACGGGTTCTCCGACTTGCGGGCGATCTTGTCGACCTCGTCGATGTAGATGATGCCGGTCTCGGCGCGCTTGATGTCGTAGTCGGCGGCCTGGATCAGCTTGAGGAGGATGTTCTCGACGTCCTCACCGACGTAGCCGGCCTCCGTCAGCGCGGTGGCGTCCGCGATCGCGAACGGCACGTTGAGCATGCGGGCCAGCGTCTGCGCCAGGTGCGTCTTGCCACAGCCCGTGGGGCCGATGAGCATGATGTTGGACTTGGCGACCTCGACGGCGTCGTTGCCCGACCCGGAGTGCGACTCGGCCTGGATCCGCTTGTAGTGGTTGTAGACGGCGACGGAGAGCGCCTTCTTGGCCTGGTCCTGACCCACCACGTAGCCGTTGAGGAACTGGTAGATCTCCATCGGCTTGGGAAGCTCTTCCCACTTCACCTCGCCGGACTCGGCCAGCTCCTCTTCGATGATCTCGTTGCAGAGGTCGATGCACTCGTCGCAGATGTAGACCCCAGGGCCTGCGATCAGCTTCTTGACCTGCTTCTGCGACTTACCGCAGAAGGAGCACTTGAGTAGGTCGCCACCGTCTCCGATCCGTGCCACCTACGTTCTCCCTGCGCTCGTCGGCCGCGGCGGACCGCCTCCGGGGTTGTGTGCAAACTCGACGTTACCCGCTCGGGGCCCTATCTCCGACCCCCAAAATGGGTGTGTCAGGGACCAGCCAGTGTAACCAAACCCGGCCGATCCCTGACAACAGCGGCGTCAGCTGGCGGCAGCGGCCGCCAGGAGGCCCTTCTTGCGGCTGGTCAGGATGGTGTCGACCAGGCCGTACTCACGAGCTTCCTCGGCCGTCATGATCTTGTCACGGTCGACGTCCTTGGAAACCTGGTCGCGCGGGCGACCCGAGTGCCGGGAGATGATCTCCTCCATCTGCGACCGCATGCGCAGGATCTCCCGCGCCTGGATCTCGATGTCGGAGCCCTGCCCGTAGCCGCCCTCGGTGGCCGGCTGGTGAATGATGATCCGCGAGTTCGGCAGCGCCATCCGCTTGCCCGGGGTGCCAGCACCGAGGAGGACGGCGGCGGCCGAGGCCGCCTGACCCAGGCAGACCGTCTGGATGTCCGGACGGACGTACTGCATGGTGTCGTAGATCGCCGTCATCGCGGTGAACGAGCCACCGGGCGAGTTGATGTACATGATGATGTCGCGGTCGGGGTCGGTGCCCTCCAGCGTCAACAGCTGCGCCATCACGTCGTTGGCCGACGCGTCGTCGACCTGGACGCCGAGGAAGATGATGCGGTCCTCGAACAGCTTGTTGTACGGGTTCGACTCCTTGATGCCGTACGAGGTGCGCTCGACGAACGAGGGCAGCACGTAGCGGTTGTGCACCGGAGCGAACTGCGGAGGCAGCGTCAGATCCGTCATGGTTGGCCTCCTCAGCCCAGAGTCCCGGCGCCCTCCGGAACCTGTGCGGCTCCGGTGATCACCTTGTCGATGAATCCGTAGTCCTTGGCCTCCTGCGCCGTGAACCAACGGTCCCGGTCGGAGTCGGCCTCGATCTGGTCCTGGCCCTGGCCGGTGTGGAAGGCGACCCGCTCCTGGAACATCCGCTTGGTGTAGAGCATCTGCTCCGCCTGGATCGCGATGTCGGACGCGGTGCCACCCATGCCGCCGGACGGCTGGTGCATCATGATCCGCGCGTGCGGCAGGGCGTAGCGCTTGCCCTTGGTGCCCGCGCAGAGGAGCAGCTGGCCCATCGACGCGGCCATGCCCATCGCGACCGTGGAGACGTCGTTGTCGATGAACTGCATCGTGTCGTAGATCGCCATGCCGGAGTAGACGGAGCCACCCGGCGAGTTGATCCACAGGTTGATGTCACGGCCCGGGTCCTCCGCGGCCAGCAGCAGCAGCTGCGCACAGATGCGGTTGGCCACCTGGTCGGTAACCTCGCTGCCGAGGAAGATGATGCGCTCCTTGAGCAGCCGGTTGTAGACCGAGTCGTCGAGCCCGCCGGCGAGCTGGTCGCCGCGCGCCTCGTGCGCCCGGATGGGCGTCGCTGGAATATGCAGATCGGTCATGGCAGCCTCTCGCTCGTTTCCGTTCTACGCCCGACATTAACCGCTGCCCCCGGCGGCGACTTCCCGCCGGAGACGGTGTTCGCTCAGAGCGCAGGCGGACTCAGTGGTTGTGTTCGGTGACCTCGCGCACCTGGTCGAGGCTGATCTCCTTGCCGGCGCTGTCGGTGATCTTGACCCGCTCCATCACCAGGGTCAGCGCCTTGCCGCGACGCACGTCACCGAAGACGGCACCGGCGGCACCCGACCGGACGAGCTGGTCGTAGTACTGCTGCGGCTGCATCCCGGCGCGCTGGGCGCGGTGCATGATCTCGTGCCCGAACTCGTCGTCGGAGACCTGCACGTCCTCGGCGTCGGCGAGGGTGTCGAGCACGAGCTGGATCTTGACGCCCTCGGTGGCGGCGTCGGACAGCTCGGTGTCGATCTGCTCCTCGGTCTTCTCCTCGGCCGCGAGGTATTCCTCGTAGGACGCGCCGATCCGCTCGAGCTGGTCGGCCATCGCCTGCTTGCGGTGCTCGACCTCCTCCTTGACGACGCCCTCGGGCGCCGGCACCTCGGCGGCCTCGACCACCTGCTTGAGCGCCTTGTCCCGGGCCGCGTAGATCTGCTCGATCTGCTTGGCCTGGGTCACCCGCTTGCGCAGGTCCTCGCGGAGCTCGTCGAGGGTGTCGAACTCGCTTGCCAGCTGGGCGAAGTCGTCGTCCAACTCGGGCAGCTGCTTCTCCTTGACGGTGCGGACCGTGACCGCGACGTCGGCGTCACGACCGGCGAAGTCGCCGCCGACCAGCTGCGTGCTGAACGAGGTCTCGTCGCCGGCGGACAGGCCGACCAGCACCTCGTCGAGGCCCGGGAGCAGCTGCTTGCTGCCGACCTCGTGGGAGATGTTGGTGGCGGAGCCGCCCGGCACCTCTTCACCGTCGACGGTGGCCTTCATGTCGATCTGGACGTAGTCGTCGTCCCGCGCCGGCCGCTCGACGGTCTTCAGCGTCGCGAACCGCTCACGGAGCGCCTCGACCTGGCTGTCGATCTCGCTGTCGCCGATCTGCAGCTCGTCGACCGTGACCTCGATGGTCGACAGGTCGGGCAGGTTGATCTCCGGACGCACGTCGATCTCGGCGGTGAACTTCAGCGGCTCGCCGTCGCCGAACTCGGTGATCTCCACCTCGGGGCGGCCGAGCGTCTTCACCTCGTGCTCGCGGACGGCGGCGACGATGTTCTCCGGGATCGCCTCCTGCACGGCCTCGTTCAGCACGGCACCACGGCCGACCCGCTGGTCGATCACGGCGGACGGCACCTTGCCCTTGCGGAAGCCGGGCACGGTCACCTGCTGGGCGATCTCCCGGTACGCCTTGCGGAGGCTCGGCTCGAGCTCGACGAACGGCACCTCGATGGCGAGCCGCACCCGGGTCGGGCTCAGGGTCTCGACGGTGCTCTTCACAGGCGTACTCCTCGAAATGATTTTTTGGGGTGATCAGCCCCGAGTGTAGGCGCGCCCCGGCCGACTGCCGTAGGCAGCAGCCTTGGCGATCACAGTCGGGGTGGCGGGATTTGAACCCACGGCCCCTCGCTCCCAAAGCGAGTGCGCTACCAAGCTGCGCCACACCCCGTGGCGAACCGAAGTCTATGCGGTACGGGCGCACCGTCCGCGCCCGGCGTCCCATTCCCGCACGGTGGGTGACAGATAAACCGGACAAACCCTATTGCCCGGGTCCGCGGTGGGCGCGACCGTCGCTCCCGCCGGACAAACTCGCTTCCGCGTCGAGCCAGGTCCGCGGTCGGTTGGGCGACCCTTTCACGCCGCCCCTGCCGTTAGGATGCGCGGAAACCGCACGGGGAGGAGGCGGAGCCATGCGCATTCTGCTCGTAGAAGACGACCTGCGGGTGGCGTCCGTCATGAAGTCGATGCTGGTGCGCCGCGGCTACCAGGTCGAGCACGCGGCGACCGCCAAGGCCGCGGTCGAGGCCGCGCCGTGCGACCTGGTGCTGCTCGACCTCAGCCTGCCCGACGGGGACGGCATCGACGTGTGCCGCGCGTTGCGCACGCGTGACGACAACCTGGCGATCATCGCGGTCACCGCCCGCTCCGACGAGCGCGACAAGGTCAACGGCTTCCGGGTCGGCGCGGACGACTACGTCGTCAAGCCGTTCTCGATGGCCGAGCTGCAGCTGCGGATCGAGGCGCTGCTGCGGCGGGCCGCCCGCGGCGTGGCCGCCCGGCAGACCCGCGAGATCGGGCCGCTGCGGATCGACTTCACCGCCCGCGAGGTGAGCGTCGCCGGGGCCGCGGTCTCGCTGACCCGCAAGGAGTTCGACATCCTGGCCTCGCTGGCCCGCCAGCCGGGCGTCGCCGTCACCCGCGAGCGGATCCTGCTCGACGTGTGGCAGACCACCTGGTCCGGCCGGCACACGCTCGAGGTGCACATCGCCTCCCTGCGGGCCAAGCTCGGGCACCCCGACCTGGTCCGCACCGTGCGCGGCGTCGGCTACCGCCTGCAGGCGCAGTGACGTGCGGCGCCGGCTCGTCTCCACGTACCTCCTGCTGCTCTGTCTGGTTCTGCTGGCGCTCGAGGTGCCGCTGGGGCTGGTGATGAGCGGGCGCACGACCCAGGCGCTGCTGGCCGACCGGCTGGCCGACGCGACCCGGTTCGCGGCGCTGGTCGCCCCGGCCATGCGCAGCGGCGACCTGGAGCCGGTCACCGCCGAACTGGACCGCTACCACGAGCTGTACGGGATCGTGGTGATCGTCGTCGACCAGAACCGCAACGTCGTCACCGACGCCGGCTCCCGCGAGGGCATCGTCACGGACACCGTCGTCCGCGGCGCGCTCGCGGGCCGGCAGGTCAGCTCACCCACCAACGTCTGGCCCTGGCAGGAGGCGCCGCTGCTGGTGGCGGTGCCGGTCTACGAGGGCGGCGCGGTGCTCGGCAGCGTGCTGACCATCTCGTCGACCCAGCGGGCCCGCGGCTCGATGCTGTTCGCCTGGGTGGTGCTCGGCATCGTCGGCCTGCTGGCGCTCGTGGGTTCGATGGTCGTGGCGGTGCGGCTGGCGCAGTGGGTGCTGCGGCCCGTGCTGTCGCTCGACACCGCCGTGCACGAGATCACCGCCGGCGACAGCCGGGCCCGGGTGCCGCACGCGCTCGGGCCGCCCGAGCTGCGCCGGTTGACCACGAGCTTCAACGAGATGGCCGACACCGTCACCGACGCGCTCGAGCGGCAGCGGCTGTTCGTCGCGCACGCGAGCCACCAGCTGCGCAACCCGCTGACCGTGCTGCGGCTGCGGGTCGAGGGCCTCGGCGACATGCTGCCGGAATCGGCCGGCCCCGAGCATCACCTCGCGCTGGAGGAGTCCGACCGGCTGACCCGGGTACTGAACAGCCTCCTCGCGCTGGCCCGCGCCGAATGGGACCGCACGCCGCCGGTCGTCGTCGACGCCGGCGCGCTGGTCGCGGCCCGGGTCGAGGCCTGGCTGCCGATGGCCCTGCAGCGCGGTGTCAGGCTGACCGCGTCCGTGCCCTCGTCGCCCGTCCGCGCCGAAGCCGCGGACACCGCGCTCGACCAGGCGCTGGACGCGCTGATCGACAACGGGCTCAAGTTCGCGGGACCGGGCGGCCACGTGGCGGTCGCGGTGAGCACGCTGCCGGGCCGGGTGGTGGTCACGGTCCGCGACGACGGCCCCGGGATGACCGCCGAGCAGTGCCGGCTGGCCACGCGGCGGTTCTGGCGGGCGCCGAACACCCAGAACGTCGACGGCGCCGGGCTCGGGCTGTCGATCGCGACCGTGCTGGTCGAGGCGTCCGGTGGGTCGTTGACGCTGGCGCCGCTGCGGCCGCGCGGGCTCGAGGCCCGGGTGCGGCTACGGCTTCACCGAGCGGAAGTAGCGGGCGGCGCCCGGGTGTAACGGCACCGGCATCGTGCCGATCGCCGAGCGGACGTCGAAGCGCTCCCCCGCCGGGTGGGCGCGGGCCAGCGCCTCGTGCCTTTCCATCAGCAGGCGGGTCAGCTCGTACGCGAGATCGTCCGGCATGTCGGTCGGCACGACCAGGAAGTTCGGCACCGCGAGGGTGCTGACCGCCGGCAGGTCGTACACCGAGTCATTGACCTCTCGCCGTACGTACACCTTCGAATAGGTGTCCCTCATCCGGACCACCCAGTCGCCGAGGTCGACGATCCGGATGCTGAGGCTGTTGTTCAGGTCCTCGATCGCCTTGACCGGGAGGCCGCCGGAGAAGAAGAAGGCGTCGATCTGGCCGTCGCGCAGGGCCTCGGCGGACTGGTCGAGGCCCCACCGCTGGGCCCGGATCGCGTCGGGCCCGTCGAGGTCCGCGACGTCCAGGAGCCGGCCGACGGTGATCTCGGTGCCGGACCCGGGTGCCCCGGTGGCGACCGTCCGGCCGCGCAGGTCGGTCAGCTTCTCGATCGGTGAGTCGCTCGGGACGACCAGGTGCAGCAGGTCCTCGTAGACCCGGCCGAGCGCCCGCACCCGCGGATCCACCGGAGCGCCGCCCGTGACCAGGATGTCGGCCTGGGTGAAGCCGATCTCCGCGCGTCTGGTCTCGACCAGGTCCACGTTCTCGGCCGAGGCGGCCGTGACCAGCACCTCGGCGTCGGTGTCCGGCAGGTTGTCGTCGACGAGCTGGCCGAGCGCCTTGCCGAACGCGTAGTAGACGGCCGTCTGGCTGCCGGTGGCGATCCGGATGTGGGTGACGGGCGGGTTGCCCTCGCCGTGGACGCCGGCGGCGACGAGCAGCAGGACGACGAACGCCGCCCCGGCCTGCCGTATTCGCTTCCGCCTCCGCACGGAGCGCAAGTTTTCCTCAAGTAAGGGGCTCGCGCATCCCCCTGAAAGCCGGGAAAGGCCACGCTGAACGCGGAGGCGATGACGATGGCCATGCAACGCGCAAGCAACGGGGACCCGGCCATGCGGTCACTGCCCGCGATCTTCGAGGCGGCCTGTCTGATCCGGTGTACGGGGGTGGGCCGCTCGGCGGGACCTCGATCGTTGACAGGTCCCGGGTACGAGTTCGGGTCCGGGCCGGCACCCGGATCCGCGTCCGGCGGCGCCATCGGGACGCCGGCACGTGGGGCGTCCATCCTGTCGGGGGGCGACACGGCCCTGCCGGACACCGGCGCCGCGGCCGCGGTTTACGGCCGCGCGCGCCGGGC
>NZ_JBFAIU010000248.1:0-11453 GCF_040654855.1 Asanoa sp. NPDC050611 | reverse complement strand
GAGATGATGTAGGACTCGATGACCTCGGGGCCGAACCGGTCCTGGGCCTCGCGGATCGCGGTCATGCCGCCCGGTGCCTGGTGCCAACCGAACGCGGTGTCGGCCGCGGCGAGGGCGCCCGGGCGCTGCTCGCGCACCCGGCCCGCACGGCCCAGCGCCGCCGGCGACGTGCCGCCGAGGTAGATCGCACCCAGCTCGAGAACGTCGCACGCGAGGTCGGCCGGGTCCGTGGTGCGCTCACACGTGGTGCGCGTGCCGTCGGTGGTCAGCCGCCAGCGGCCAGCGTTGTCGGGCAGGATCGCGTCGGTCAGCTCGACGACCAGGTCGAGCGGCGTGCGGTACGCCCGGGCGCGCAGCGCCGCCGGCACGTCGACGACCCGCACCCAGAGCCCGTCGACCAGCGCCGCGTTGAGCCGGCGCGGCTCGGGCACGAGGTGCAGCAGCGGCTCGTCGGGCGTGGCGTGGCCGTACGTCAGGCGCCGGGTCAGGTCGAGCGAGAAGAGGAACCGCCAGAGCGCGCGGTAGGCCTCGGGGTCCGCCGCGACGACCTCGGTGACCCGCACCTGGCCGTTGGGGCCGCCGTTGCCCCAGTCGCCGCGGGTCCGCCAGGTCGCGTAGCCGTCGACGGTGCCGCCGGCGCCCTCGTGCACGACCGCCATCCGCGCCGTGGCGCCGTCGCGCTGGGACGGCAGGTCGGTCAGCAGGTAGGTCCACCAGTTGTCGTCGCGGCTCGACCATCCC
This sequence comes from Asanoa sp. NPDC050611, assembly GCF_040654855.1. Lineage (NCBI taxonomy): Bacteria > Bacillati > Actinomycetota > Actinomycetes > Micromonosporales > Micromonosporaceae > Asanoa > Asanoa sp. NPDC050611. The sequence goes on along the minus strand of NZ_JBFAIU010000248.1, from coordinate 10,712 downwards.
GGCCGGTGCGCGCGGACCTCGTCGTAGAGCTTGACCAGCTCGGGCCGCAGCGTCGCCGGCGAGCCGGCCCGCAGCCGCCCCGGTGCCGCCGCGGGCAGCCCGGTGCCCGTCAGATCGGCGTCGATGTGGACCCGGGCACCTGCGAAGCCGTAGCCGAACCGGGGGTAGATCGCGGTCTCGCTGGCCCAGAGCGCGGCGATCGGCTCGCGCCCCGCGGCGGCGACGTCGCGGAGCTGGCGCTCCATCAGCCGGCGCAGGATGCCCTGCCGGCGGTGGGTGGGAGCCACGCCGACGCCCGTGACGTGCGCGCACAGCACGACGCCGCCCGGCACCGCCATCTCCCGGTCGAACGACCCCGCGTTGCCGACGATCGTGTCGCCGTCGACCGCCACCAGGCCGCGGGCGGGGTCGTGCAGCGGCCGCTCGACCGCGAGCGCGTCGGGGTCCTGCGTGTGCAGGAAGACCACGCCGAGCAGCGCCGCGATCTCGTCGAAGTCGTCGGCGGTCGCCGTTCGTAGGGCCAGATCGGGGGAAGTCATGCGTTCTGCGTACCGGATTGTCGTCGATCGGTCGACCGGTTTGCCGGGTCGCTACCCTGGCGTCAGGAGGCGAATTGCGATGAGCGACCAGCGGGAGCCGTGGGCCGAGCGGACCGTCGAGATGCCGCCGGGTGAGGAGAACCCGTTCCGGCGGGGGCGGGCGCAGGTGGGCCAGGCCCGGCCCGGCCAGCCGGCACAGCCGGCGCAGCCGCACATCCCGACCGGCACGGGCTGGCCGGACGACACGGGCGCGATACCGCGTCCCGTCTTCGCCGAGGAGCTGCGGCTGTTCCGCCGCGGCGCCGGGACGATGCTGATCGGCGCGCTCTTCGCGTTCGTCTGCTGGGGCCTGTGGGCGATCTCCGACGGTGGCAACCTCGGCACACCGGTGGCCCTGTTCGTGCTCACCGGGCTCGTCGCGCTCGGCCTCTACGCGCTCGCCCGGGTGGTCGGCCGGGTCGTGCTGGAGAAGCAGCTCGGCCGGGTGCGCCGGTCGGCCCGCGGCGCACACCTGATCACGGCCGTGTTCCTGGCCGGCGTCGGGTTCGCGTACCTGCGCTCGATCGACTGGGTGGTCGACGCCTGGAGCTGGTTCGCGAAGTTGTTCTAGGCCCCGGCAGGGCAATTCCGGCATGACGGGCAAAGCCCGTACCCTAGCCCCCGTGCCGTCGTCTTCCTGGTCGCTGCTCGACTGCCCCGCGCCGGCCGGCCGGATCGCCCGGTTCAAGCGCTGGCTGGGCGTACGCGTGATCAGGCTGCCCCGGCAACGGGTGGTGATCGTCGCGAGCACACCGGGACAGCTCCGCGAGCTGCTCGCCCGGCCGTCGTCCGCCGCACCGGTCCGCGGTGTCCGGATCCACGTCCACTGGCAGGCCCTCCGCCCCGGCTGGTCCGGCGCCGTCGACCCACTGCCCCGGCTGCGCCGGCACAAGGTCTCGCTCCCGCTGCGCCGGCGCGGGCTGGCGTCGGTGACGTTCGCGCTCCACGAGCCGCTGCCACTGCGCGACGTCGTCCGCAGCGCCCTCAACGCGCTGGTGCCGGTGCGGCGGTTGCCGATGCCGGCCAGTCCCGACGTCGCCGCGACCGGTGGCGTCCTGCCGGCGTTCCTGCCGCCGGCGGCGCGGGTCGGCCCGCTGCCGCCGCCGGACGAGATCCGCCCGACGGACGTGCTGCTCACCGGTGACCCGGCGGCCGATCCGGCGCTCGCCGGAGCCGTGCTGGTCAGCGACCGGTCCCAGGCCGGCGGCGTCGTGCTGCTGGACGCGATCCGGATCAACCCGTGCGGCCGGCCCGACCGCACCGCCGCGGGTGCGCTGACGCTGGTGCTCGGCGAGCCCCGGTCCGGGCCGACGGTCCGCTCCGGCCCGCTCGACGGCATCGGCCTCGACCACCTGACGATCGAGATCGTGCGGCGCCAGGCCACGGTGGACGCGACGGGCCTCGCGGGCTGGTCGGGCGACCCGACCGCGGCGGCGGCCCTGCTGGTCCAGATCGCCGCGACGGGCGCCGTCCTGCGGGCGCCGGACCTGCCGCCCGCGGTGACGAAGCTGCTGGCCCCGGAGCTGGCAGCGCTGCTGGACGAGCCGACGACCGCCGACCCGGTCGCCCTGGAAGCGCAGAGCATCCGGCAGCGCCGGGCGGCCCTGCGCGGCCACGCGGCGGAACTGGTCCTGCCCCGGCTCGCCGCGTTCCCTCAGCTGCGCGCGCTGCCGACGGTCAGCGCGCTCCTGATGACCCGCCGACCCGACATCCTCCTGCCGGTGCTCGACGCGCTGGAGAAACAGTCGTACCCGGAGCTGGAGATCGTGGTCGGCGTGCACGGCTGCCCGCCGCCGCCCGCGCTGTCCGCCTGGGTGGCCCGCTGCGCCCGGCCGGTCCAGGTGGTCGAGGTGCCGGCCGGCGTCGACTTCGGCACGGGCCTCGGCGTCGTCACGGCCCGCTCGCACGGCAGCCTGGTGACGAAGGTGGACGACGACGACACGTACGGGCCGGAACACGTCTGGGACCTGGTGCTGGCCCGGCACTACTCGGGCGCGACGATGGTCGGCAAGGGAGCCGAGTTCGTCCACCTGGAGGAGCGCGGCGAGACGATCCGGCGCCGGTTCGGCCACCCGGAGTCCTACGCCGAGTCCGTGGCCGGCGGCACGATCCTGATCGGCCGGGGCGACCTGGAGAACGCGGGCGGCTGGCGCCCGGTGCCCCGCTCGGTCGACCTGGGCGTCATCACGCGGGTCAGGGCCGACGGCGGCCTGATCTACCGGACCCACCCGTTCGGCTACGTCTACCACCGCCGGGAGCGGGGGCACACCTGGGACCCGGGCCAGCAGTACTTCGTGGACCAGGCGGTGACCAGCTGGCCCGGCCTACCGCCGTACGCCGAGTTCGGACACCTGGCGGCCGCGGGTGCGGCTCAGGCTGACCAGGACCGTTAGCGCGAGCAGCCCGACCACGAGGCTGAAGATGCCGCCCGCCCAGTGCAGGTTCGCGTACTCGATGACGATGCCGACACCGATCGCCGGCAGGGCCAGCACCGTGTAGAGGATCGCGAAGAAGGCCGAGAAGGCGGCGCCGCGGCGCTCCGCCGGCACGCCCGTCGCGATCGCCCGCAGGCCCGCGCTGACCGCGCTGCCGGTCGCCAGGCCGATCACGACCGCGGACGCCAGCAGGGCCGGCAGCGAGGGGCCGAGCACCGCCGCGGCGATCAGGGCCGCGCCGATGATCAGGGCGACGCAGGACGCCGGCAGCGAGACGTGGGGCGGCAGCCGGCGGTCGATCAGCTGGCCGATGCCCGTGAAGACGAAGCCCAGGAAGACCACGAAGCCCGTCAGCGCCGGGTCGTGCTTGTCGAGCTCCGTGCCGAGCAGGATGCCCGTGACCGAGGTGAGCACGCCGAGCACCGCGAAGCCGGCGCCGGCCGCGGCCGCGGCGCGGAGGAAGTCGCCGCGGATCTCGTGCGGAATGCTCAGGCGCTGGAAGCGGAACGTCGCCCTGGTCCGCCGGACGGTCTCGGCGACGGTGGCCAGGCCGGCCAGGCTGACCGCGATCAGCGCCAGGTGGACCACCCAGCTCAGCCGCAGCGGGTGCCCCGCCCACTCGGCCAGGATGCCCGAGAGCATCGTCCCGGAGGCCAGGCCGCCCATGTTGGCCACGAGGGCGAGGACCGGGCCGAGCCACTTGCGGTCGGCGGGCAGTTGCTCGCCGATCGCGGCCGTGCCGGCCCCGGTGGCCAGGGCCGCGGAGAACCCGGAGATCACCCGGGCGGCCAGCAGCATGCCGAGGTTGTCGGAGACCAGGAACAGGCTCGCGGCGGCGGCCGCCAGCAGCAGCGCGATGGCCAGCACCGGCTTGCGGCCGATCTGGTCGGAGAGCCGGCCCAGGGTGAGCAGGCCGATGACGACGCCGAGCGCGTACACCGCGAACAGGACCGTGACCTCGACAGGGACGATGCCGAACGACTGCTCGTAGAGCGGGTAGAGCGGCGTGGGCACCGTCGTGCCGACCATCACGGTCCAGAAGACGAAGGCCGTTATCGCGACATTACGCACGACGGCCAGCCTAGCCAGCTAGCGATCTTGGGCTGGTGTGCTCTTGGTTACGAGCTGACGAAACAGTGGTTCCAGGAGGGCGCGCAGGTCCTCCGGATCCGCGTCGGAGAGCGCGGACAGGCCGATGACCTGGCGCATGACCTGGAAGCCGGACACGACCGCGAGCACGATGGCCGCGCGTTGCGGTGCCAGGTCGCCGTCGAGCGACTCCGTGAGCCGGCGGTGGTAGTGCGCCTCGATCTGTGCGCGGGCGACCGCGGCCGCCTCGTCGCTCGACGAGCGCAACATGATCAGGAAGCCGTCCAGCGGGGTCGAGCCGGCAGCGGTGATGTCGACGAGCAGCGCGGCGATCCGGGCGGGGAAGTCCGGCGCGGCGAGGTTCTCCCGCGTCAGGATCGTCGGCTCGGCCATGATCTGGGCGATCACCTCGCCGAGGAGCCGCTCCTTCGAGCCGAAGTAGCGGTTGACCATCATCGCCGTGACGCCGGCACCTTCGGCGATCTCACGGACGCCCACGCCGTCGTAGCCGGACCGCGCGAAACCGCGCCGGGCTGAGGCCAGGATCGCGGCCCTGGTCGCGGCGGCGTCCCGGCGCCGGGTCTGCGTCATGGACGAAGTCTACAGGCGTAGACAAGTCCGCCGGCCCGGCGTTAGTCTACGACTGTAGACAAGAGGAGTTGATCACGGATGGAACGCGTGCTGGTCACCGGTGGGACGGGCTTCGTCGCCGGCTGGTGCATCGCCGGGCTGCTGGATCGCGGCTATGCCGTGCGCACGACGGTCCGCGACGGTCGGTCGCCCGCGCAGCCGCCCGTGGAGACCGTCCGGGCCGACCTGACCAGCGACGACGGGTGGGACGCCGCGGTCGCCGACTGCGCGTACGTCCTGCACGTCGCGTCCCCGCTGGGGCTCGACGGGCGCGCAGACGCGGGCGCGCTGATCAGCCCCGCCCGCGACGGCGCCCTGCGGGTGCTTCGCGCCGCGACACGGTCCGGCGTCCGCAGAGTCGTCATGACGTCCTCGACCGCCGCGACCACGCCGGCGGACTCGCGCGGCGTCGCCGACGAGACCGTCTGGACGGACCCGGCCGACCCGAACCTGACGCCGTACCGGCGTTCGAAGCTCCTCGCGGAGCGCGCGGCCTGGGACTACGCGGCGGCCAACGGCCTGGAGCTCACCACCGTGCTGCCGGCGGCGGTGTTCGGCCCGGTCCGCTCCCCCGCCAACGCGGGGTCCGTCGAGGTGATCGCCCGCCTGCTCACCGGCCGTCCGCCGCTGCTCCCCCGCTTCGGCTTCACCATCGTGGACGTCCGCGACCTGGCCGACCTGCACATCCGCGCGATGACCGACCCGGCGGCCGCCGGCGAGCGGTTCATCGGCGCGGGCGAGTTCCGCTGGCTGGCCGAGATCGCCGCGACGCTGCGCACACACCTGGGCGGCGCCGCCCGCAAGGTGCCGACCCGGCCGGTGCCCGACGGCCTGGTGCGCGCCCTGGCCCGGGTGGTCCCGCCGCTGCGCACCCTGACGCCGCTGCTCGGCCGGGACCTGACCTTCACCTCCGCGAAAGCCCAGCGCGTTCTCGGTTTCACCCCACGGCCGGTCGCGGAGACGATCCTCGACTGTGCACGGAGCCTTCCGGGTTAGGGCTGGGCGTGCGCCGGGCGGTGCGCGGGACCGCGCGGCGCGGGCGGGCGCCCCTCGGCGTCGGGACGGGACTTGGCCGCCTCGGCGATCGCCACGTCGAACTGGTGCGTGGTCGGCCAACTGCTGGCCATGACGAGCATCAGCAGCACACCGCCGATGCTCCAGACGCCAACGACGAGCGGGATCTCGAAGTGCTCGGCGAGCACGCCGGTGACCAGGACCGCGCCGCCCTGCATGATCTGCACGCCCGTGGCCATCACGCCGAACGCGCGTGCCCGGTAGCCGTGCGGCAGGGCCTGCACGAACAGGCCGTTGGCCACCGGCATCAGGCCGGCCACCGCGAAGCCCGAGACCGCGGCCAGCAGCGCCACGACGACCGGCGACGGGTTGAACAGCGCCGGCACCAGCACCAGCGGCGAGATCACCGCGAACGGGCGGACCAGTATCCGCCGGGCCTCGGGCGGCACCAGCCGCGCCATGGCCAGGCCGCCGATGATGAAGCCGACCGGGTTGGCCGCCATGATCAGGGCCTGGTAGCCACCGGCCGCGGTGCCGTCGGCCTTCTCCTGCGCCCAGGCGGCGGCCAGGCCCTCCGGGACGATCGAGAACAGCATCGCCGAGAAGACCAGCAGCGCGATGCCGCGCAGCACCCGCTGCCCGAAGACGAGCCGGAAGCCCTCGGCGGTCTCGCGGAGCAGGTTGGAGCGGTGGTCCTCGGTCATCGCCGGCGGGCGGTGCCGGGTGCCGAACCAGATCAGCAGCGCCGAGGCGAGGAACGTGCACACGTCGAGGACGATCGCGGCGCGCGGGTTGAACGCCGCGATGCCGGCGCCGACGGCGTAGCCGACGACCTGGGCCGCCTGGCCGGTGCTGTTGTTGAGCGAGAGCCCGACGACCAGCTTGTCGCCCGGGAGGATCAGCGGCATCAGCGCCGACCGGGCCGCCTGGCTGGGTGGGTTGGCCAGCGTGGCGACGAACAGGATCACCAGCATGACCGGCACCGGCAGACCGGGGATCACGATCAGCGCGATGAGCACCATCCGCGCGAGGTCGCAGAAGACCATGACGCTGCGGTACGGGTGGCGTTCGGCCAACGTGGCCAGCAGCGGGCCGCCGACGAGCCAGGGCAGGTAGCTGATCGCGAAGGCGGCGGCCGACAGGGCCACCGACTCCGACTCCTGGTAGACGATGACCGTGACCGCGGCCTTGGAGATGTAGTCACCCAGCCAGGAGAGGGCACTCGCCGCGTAGACCGCCCGGTATTCGCGCTGGCCGAAAACCTCGCGGAAGGTCGCCGGCCGGTCTGACGGTCGTGTCTCGTCGGACACTGGGTAAGCCTCCATCGCCCTCGGCCAGCCCACTTGTGGCGGAACGACCGAGCAACGTTGTCGAACGTCGGGGGTGAAGTGAGCTTGGGACGGATTCTGCCCGATCGTCTGACAACTGGCTAGGGCGAACGGGCAGGGCGTCGCTTGTCCGACTGAACGATCGGACGATACCCGACCGTTCGAGCGGGGCGCGACCCCGACCCGCACGACCTTCGATACGCGCCGGGCGTCAGGAACCATCCTCCGGTGTGGCCGGTCGCGGGAAGACCCGGGCCGCGAGCTGGGCGGTGATCCCCGCGCCGGCCAGGGCCTCGGTCAGCCGGCGGCGCAGCTCCCGCCCGACCACGTACTGACCGTCCGCTGTGGTCTTGGCGATCGTCCGGATCACCGTGCCCTCGACGGTCACCGTCTCGACGCCGAGCACCTCCGGCGCCTCGACGAAGTGCTCGGTCAGCTCCGGGTCGGCGTACACGGTGGCCGCCGCCTCGCGGAGCACCTCGGCCGCCTGTTCCGCGTCGGCGAACCCGATCGGCATATCGATCATGAGCATCGCCCAGCCCTGGCTCTTGTTGCCGACCCGGATGATCTCGCCGTTGCGGATGTACCAGAGCACGCCCCGGGCGTCCCGGACCGTGGTGATCCGCAGCCCGACCGACTCGACCACGCCGGTCGCCTCGCCCAGGTCGACGGTGTCGCCGACGCCGTACTGGTCCTCCAGCAGCATGAACAGGCCGCCGAGCAGATCCTTGACCAGGCTCTGGGCGCCGAAGCCGATGGCCAGGCCCAGGATGCCGGCGCTGGCCAGCAGCGGGCCCAGGTTGAAGCTGAGCTCCTCGAGCACCATCAGCAGGGCGATCGAGAAGACGAACGCGGTGACCAGGCTCCGCAGCACCGAGCCGATCGCCTCGGCGCGCTGGCGGCGCCGTTCGGGCACCACGGTCGACGGTTCCGGGGCCGCGGTGGGCACCCGGTTCCGCAGCGGCTTGAGGATCGCCGGGACCGAGCCCTCCGAGGTGGTCCGGACCAGCCGGCTGATCAGCTTGTGCAGGAGATACCGGGCCAGGACGGCGAGCAGCAGGATGGCGACGATCCGCGCCGGTTTGAGGAGGAAGTAGTAGCTGCCCTCGGCCGCCCAGGTCGAACCGGTCAGGTCGTACATCCAGCGGCAAAAGGCCCCATCGGCGGCGCAACTCGGCGTCGGAGAGGGCGGGGCCGGGGCGGCGAAGACAGTCACACGTGTGTTCGTACCGCATGGGCCATGGCGCCGATCCGGCGGGCCGAGCCGGGACGCAACCGGACGGAACCGACCATCTCACCACACGAAACCAAAGCTTCACTTCCCGACCCCGGATTAGTACGTGCAATCGGGTCCCCCATCAGGGACGATTGCTGCACGGGCGAAGGCACTCCGCCGGCGCCGGTCGTGGCGCGTTGCCGCACCACGGCCTCACACACGCAGACCTGTGGAGCGGGCGAGAGAACGACCGAGAGGGTGAGCGGGATGCCTGACATACGACCGACCGTGGGCTCCGGGGTTTTGGTCCTGAACGCCACCTACGAGCCCCTGTGCGTCGTGTCAGTGCGAAGAGCCGCGATCCTCGTCCTATCCGCCAAGGCCGTTTGCGTCGCCGATGGTGACGGGTTCCTGCACAGCGTCCGCCACGAGTTACCGGTGCCGTCCGTCGTCCGGCTCACCCGCTACGTCCGCGTTCCCTACCGGGCCACCGTGGGGCTTTCCCGACGCGCGATATTCGCCCGTGACGGGTGGCGGTGCGCCTACTGCAAAGGGCCCGCCGAGACCATCGACCACGTCTTCCCGCGCAGTCGCGGCGGTCGGCACGCCTGGGAGAACGTGGTGGCCGCGTGCGCCCGTTGCAACCACAGCAAAGGCGACAAGACCCCGGCCGAGCTCGGCTGGCGGCTGCACACCAAGCCGGCCGCCCCCAAAGGAGTCGCGTGGCGGGTGCTCGGTCACCGCGCCCCTGACCCGCGCTGGGCGAGCTGGCTCGACCTGCCCGCCGCCGAGGCGGCCTGAGCTAGACCTCGTGCGCTGAGACCAGCGACGCGAACACCACGATGTTGTCGGCGTAGCCCGTCGCGCCGCCGACCCACCGCCCGCCACACGTGATCAGCCGCAGCCCCGGCCGGCTGAAGTCGCCGTGCACCCGGTCCGCGGGCACCTCCGACTTGTCGTAGCGCTCCACCGAGTTCACCTCGAACACGGCCACGGAGCCGTCCCGCCGGCTGACCTCGACCCGGTCGCCGGGATCCAGCGTCGAGAGCTTCGCGAACACCGCCGGGCCGGTCTTCGTGTCGACGTGCCCGACCAGCACGGCCGGCCCGAACTCGCCCGGTGTGGGGCCGTCCTCGTACCAGCCGGTCTCGTTGGGCTCGTCGACCGGCGGCACCTCGATCGTGCCGTCGCGGGCCAGCCCGACGTCGTGCACGGGTGCGTCGACGCCGATCGAGGCGATCGTGATCCGGGTCGGCCGGCTCGGCTCCAGCACCGGAAACTCGCGGGGCGGCGGCTTGTCGCGCGAGCCGAACCAGTTCGGCAGCGAGACGGAGAAGCCGCCGGTCGCCTGCCCGAGCCCGAGGCCGGCGAGGAAGACACCGAGCAGGACCAGCACCACGACGCCGGGTACGCCCAGCGGCGAGCGCTTCCGCGGCGTGGCCGGCGCCGTCAGCCGGACCCCCGTGACCGGAGGCGGCGGTGGCGCGCTCGCACCGGGCAGGCGCAGCAGGTCCCGGACGACCGGGACCTGCTCGTGCTCGCCCGACATCGCCGTCAGGCCAGCCGTCGGCGGCGCAGCGCGACCGCGAGGCCCGCGCCCGCCACGACCGCGGCCAGCCCGCCGGCCAGCGCCAGCGTCCCGTCCCCGCCGGTGCCGGCCAGACCGCCACCGCCGGTGTGCGGGCCGTGGGACGGCCGGGAGTTCTCGATCACCCGCAGCGTGGTCTTCGCCTTGCCGCTCTTGACGCAGGTGAGCGTGACGTCGTAGTCGCCGGCGCGGGTGTCCCGCGGGACGGTCGCGTCGCCGGTCAGGAAGCCGTACCGCGGCACCAGGAGGATCTCGCCGAAGGCCTTCGAGTGCGCCTTCGCCTCGTCGACGCGCTCCTTGCAGCTGGCCTTGATCTCGACCTGCTCGCCGGCCTGGACGGTGCTCGGGCTGACCTCGATCCAGGTGCCCTCGGCCCCGGCGGGCTCGCCCTGTCCGGCCTGGTCGCCGCCGCCGGGCGGCCCGCCCGCCGGTGCGCCACCGCCGGGCTGGGCGCCGGGCGCCGGCTCCGCGAGGGCCGGCGCGGCGGCCATGAGCACGGTCCCGGCCGCCACGGCGGCCCCAGCGAGCGCGATCCGGTTAAGCGCGGCAAACGAAACGACAGACACGAAAGCCCCCCTCCGCCTGGGGAGACGATAACCCCGCCTATCGCATCAAAAGCCTGAAACCGGTCAGGTAACCCGAGAACGATTCGCGGAAAACCGGCGCCACGATTCCGCTTCCATGATCGTGTGGAGCCGCCGGAAGCCCTCGTACACCTCTTCGAACCGGGTGTAGAGGGGGACGCCGGGGTGATCGGGTAGGCGCCGAGGAAGACCGGCAGGCCCGAGCGCACGCCGGCAGCGACGAGGCCCAACGACAGCGCCTGGTTGCCGG
>NZ_JBFAIU010000247.1:0-11483 GCF_040654855.1 Asanoa sp. NPDC050611 | reverse complement strand
CCCGGATCGTCTCGACCCCACCGCGGCAGCGCACCGGCGATGCCGAAACGGACGAGGTCGGTTCCGATGGCGGACCGTCGCGCCGACCCGGCGGTGGCGGCTCCGACGCTGGCCGGCCGGCGGACGGCCGCGCCGCCGCGCGCGCGGCGGCGGCCGGCAGGGGCTCGACCTCAGGCAACCGGCGTTCTGGTGGCAGCCGATGACAGAACGACACCTTGCGGGACCAGGTCGGCCTGCGTCGTCCACGCGCCGACGCGACACGTCAACGCCGCGCCGAGCCGCAGATGCCACGCATAGCCGGCCGCTTCCCGGCTTGGTTCGCGGGCATGACGGCAGGCCGCAGACTACGTCCGGCTGCTCGGTACGCAGGGCTGATGGCAAGCCGTCCGGGTTAGCGGTCCGATCCGGGGCGGGCGGTGGCCGAGGGTTGGTGGCGACGAGCGTGCGGGGTGGTGACCGATGACGGCACGACGGTTCTCGGGACAGCTCGCCGCCGTCGGCGATGTGCACTCGCGCCCGTTCTACGCGCGCGCCTTACGGCTCAAGCACATCCACCCCAGCTCGACGGTCTGCTTCGTCTTCCTGGAGGGTGCCACCGCGTTCGCGATCATCCTGGCGCTCGCCGAGCTGATTCCGTTCTGGGGTGTCGTCCTGCTGCCGGTGTGCATCGCCGCGATGGTCAAGGTCAACGACGTGGTGGCCGGCGCCGCGGTGCGGGCGGCTGCCAACCGCGGTGGTTTCCGTCGGCCGTTGCGGCCCTTCCGGACGATCGGGCGCGCTGCCGTCCCCGGCGGTGCGGGCGCGGACAAGGTCGGCCGCGTCTACCGGTCGGCGCCAGCCGAAGAAAGCACGCCCGCGCCGGATACGGAATCTGCCGTCGAGCCGGACGTGTTCGCGGACGATGATGACGACGACGAGACCGCCGGTGTCCATCGTGGTGCCATCCCGATCGCCAGGCACGCGAACCCCGCTGCCGTCAACGCACCGCCCGTCGACCTCCAGAAGGGTCGCACGGCACGGACCTCGACGGCAAAGGCAGGCGACGTGACCCCCGCACAGCGCGCGCGCCACTCCGCGACCCGCCGCTACGAGTAACCCGCACGACCCGACGCCCAACCCTCCACGACCCGACGCCGGCCAGCGCGGCAGTCGGCCGAGGCCCGCGCCGAGCGCGCCCGCCGGCCCGAGGGCCGGCGGCACTCAACGGCGTACTCGACACGGCGGCCGTGCCTCGCCGACCGCCAAGGAAGCAGACGAGCACGAGGCGGCACCCTTGAAGGCTGCACGGCGTGCAGGACCGTGTGGCTCAGCCCTTCAACGCCCCAGCCGCCAACCCACCCACCATCCGCCGCTGTACGACAAGGAAGAACACCAGAACCGGAATGGTCAGGATCGTCGACGCCGCCATCACCGGCCCCCAGGCCGTGTCGTCCCGGCCGAAGAAGAACGTCATCGCGACCGGCAACGTGTACCGGCTCTGATCATTCAAGAACGTCAGCGCGAAGATCAACTCGTTCCAGGCCACGATGAACGAGAAGATGCTCGTCGCCGCGAGGCCCGGTGCGACCAGCGGCAGCAGGATTCGCCGGAAGATCTGCGCGCGGCTCGCGCCGTCGATTGCCGCCGCCTCCTCCAGTTCCACCGGCACCGCGGCCACGAAACCCCGCAGCATCCACACCGCGAACGGCAGCGAGAAGCCGACGTACGTCAGCACCAGCGACGCCAGCGTGTCGTACAACCCCAGCCGTTGGATCATCAGGAACAGCGGGATGACCAGCGCCTCCAGCGGGATCATCTGCACGACCAGCAGCATCACCAGGAAGCTTGTGCGCAGCCGGAACCGGAAGCGGGCCACCGCCGTCGCCGCCAGGAGCGCGATCAGGCCGCTGACCAGCACGGTGGCGATGGCGACGAGCACGCTGTTGCGGAAGAAGTCGACGAACGTCACCCCGGGGATCAGGTCGCCCGTCAGGATCGTGCGGTAGTGCTCCAGCGTCGGCGACCGGGGGAACGGCAGCGGGCCACCCTGGAAGATCTCCGGGGTCGACTTCAGCGACGTCGACACCATCCACACGACCGGGAAGACCGCGAACAGCGCGACCAGCAACCCGACGGCGTTCAGGGCGTGCCGTCTCACAGCTCCTCCTGCTTGAGCAGGGACCGCACGTACACGCCGGTCACGATCAACAGGATCACCGTCAGCACAACCGCGATCGTCGCGCCCAGGCCGTATTTCGGTGGCGGCGAGAAGGCGGTCGCGTACGAGTAGATGGACAGCATGAACGTCGGCCGGTCCTGTGTGCCGCCCGCCAGCACGTACTGCTGCGTGAAGACCTTGAAGTCCCAGATCGTCGACAGCACGACCAGGATCCCGAACACCGGGCGCAGCAGCGGGAACGTCACCGACCAGAAGGACCGCCACGGGCCGGCGCCGTCCACCCGGGCGGCCTCCAGCAGCTCACCCGGCAGGCTCTTCAACCCGGCCAGCACCGACACGGCGATGAACGGGAACGAGTGCCAGACGACCACCAACGTCAGGATCGAGAAGAACGACAGCGGCGAGTTGAACCAGCCGTACCCCGTCCAGGAGGAGCGGCCGAACAACGACGTGGACAGGCCGTCAGGGAGGGCGTTGAACAGCCACGTCACCAGACCGTTGGTGTCGTCGAAGATCCACTTCCAGGTGATCGTGCCGGTCAGCGCGGGGGTCGCCCATGCCAGCAGCACGCAGCCGCCTACGAACGCGGCCATCCGGCGGCCCAGGCGGTGCAGCAGCAGACCCACCAGAGTGCCGAGCACCATCGTCAGCACCACGTTGGCCAGCGCGAACAGCACCGTGTTGCGCAGGACCGTGTGGAAGAACGGGTCCGACAGCACCTCGCGGTAGTTCGCCAGCCCGGCGAACGGCCACGGCCGCTGGCCGCGCACCTGACGCACGCTGTCCAGGTCGTACAGCGACATCACCGCCACCTGCCCGAGCGGCCACAGCAGCAGCGCCGCGATGACCACCAGGCAGGGGAGCAAAAGGAGGTACGGGAGCCGGCCCGGCCCCCGCCGCCACGCACGGGCGGCGGCGGGGGCGGCGGCGGGACGGGACGACTGCACCCGCGGGGAGACGGTCGTCACTTGGCGTTGAGGATGCTCTCGATCTCGGCGGCCGCGTCGGTCGTCGCCTGGTCGACCGTCTTCTGGCCCTTCATGACCGCGCTGTTCATCGCCTGCGTCACGGTCTTGGTGCGGCTGACCTCGACCCACTTCGGCGTCATCGGGGTGAGCTTGGTGCTCTTCATGCTCGCCGCGAACGCCGCCATGATCTTGTCGTCGTTGTAGCCGCTGGAGATCAGGTCGGAGTACACCGGGAAGAACTTCAGGCTGTCGGCCCACTTCTTGTTGTTCTGCTTGTCGAGCAGCACCGTCATGTAGTCCCAGGCCACGTCCTTGGCCTTCGAGTCCTCCCAGATGGCGATGTCGGAGCCACCGGCGAACGCGGGCGCCTCACCGCCGGTCGGACCCGGGATCGGGAACGTGCCCCAGACCTTGTCGAGCTTGGGGTCGGCCTTGAGCATCGCGGCCTGCTGCCAGCTGCCGGCGAACGCCATCGCGGCCTTGCCGGTGGCGAACTGCGTACGCGCGTCGATCTCGTTCCACGCGGCCGCGGCCGGCGGTGCGACCTTGTGCACCGTGACCAGGTCGGTCCAGAACTTGACCGCCTTGCGCGACTCCGCCGAGGTGTAGCCGGACTTCCACGTGCCGCCCTGGTCCGTGGCGATCTCGCCGCCCGCGCCCCAGAGGAACGAGTAGAACGGCAGCTCCGAGTTGCCCGGGAGAGCGATGCCGTAGGTGCCCGGCTTCTTCGCCTGCACGGCCTTGGCCACCGTGACCAGCTCGTCCCAGTTCTTCGGCGGCTGCACGCCCGCCTGCTGGAACCAGTCGGTGCGGTAGTAGATCGCGCGGACGCCGGCGTACCAGGGGACGCCGTACTGCTTGCCGTCGAGCTGCGCGTTCTTCACCAGGTCGGGCAGGATGTCCTTGCCCGGCGCCCAGCCGCCCAGCCGGTCGGTCAGGTCGGCCAGTGCCTCCTGCTGCGCCCAGCCCTGCGTCTCGGTGTTGCCCAGCTCGGTGACGTCGGGGCCTTCGCCGCCGGCCAGGGCCGCCTGGAACTTCTTCGGCGCCTCGAGCCACGGGATGTACTGCACCACCACGTCCGTGTTGGGGTGCTTCTGCTTGAACTCGGCCTCGACGCCGTCGAGGAAGGAGTTCTGCGCGTCCCCGCCCTCACCCATCATCCAGACGGTCAGCTTGGCCGGGTCCGGTGCCTGCTCTTTGCCGCTATCGTCATCGCTGCCGCACGCAGTGGCGAGCATCGCTGCCGTGAGGATCACCGTGACAACCTGGAACGGTCTCCGCCTCGTCTTCACGACGCATTCCCTTCCGCGATGGGGGTTCGGGTCTTGTAGGTAACCTTCTTCGCGGCAGAGTAGTACGTAAATTTCTTTTACGACAGGCCTCCACATCACACATAGGAAACGGCCGCCCCGAAGGGCGGCCGTTTCCGGTGGTACGTGGTTACCGTGCGTCAGTACCGGCTGACCCGGCGCCGGCCGCGGCCGTACATGCTGACGGTCAGCAGCACGCCGACGGCAGCGAGTGCGATCTGCAGCAGCAGCTCACGCCAGTCGACGAAGCCGCCGGTGTCCGCGAAACCACCGGCGCGGGCGATCGCGGAGCCCAGCAGCGCGGCGACGACACCGATGACCAGCGTCAGCCAGATCGGGATGTTCTGGCGGCCGGGCACGACCAACCGGCCCAGCGCACCAATGACGAGACCGATAATCAGCGCGGTGATGATCCCACCTGCGGTCATGGCCCTTCCTCCTCCTCGGGGGGGTGTGTGACAGCCCGTAAATTCCCGAGGCGTTGGGAGCCCAAACCGGATCTTTCCTCCAGATGGGAGGTTTATTTCGCCGATAGCAAGGATTTTTGGAGCCGGGCCGCGTCGACCAGGGCTTCGTCCATCGTCGAGAACGCCATCTTCGGCGGATCGGCCAGGTCGAACCAGGTCATCTCGGTCGCTTCGGCCGGGTCGAGCCGGATCGCCGACACGTCGAGCGACGCGAAGAAGAAGCAGTCCAGCACCGGCAGCCGCTCGTCCTGGAACTCGTACGCACCGACGTACATGCCGATGAAGTCGTCGATCCGCACCTCGACGCCGAGCTCCTCGCGGCCCTCGCGCGCCGCCGCGTCCCGCGGGCGCTCGAAGCCGTCGCAGAACCCGCCGGGCGTCTCCCAGAGGCCGGCCATCGGCTCGACCGCCCGCCGCAGCGCCAGGAACCGGCCTCCGTCGACGATCACCAGGCTCGCCGTCGGCCGCGCGTTCACATAGAGCTGATAACCGCAGGTCGGACAGGCCGTCGGCGGCCGCGAGACCAGCCGGCCACCGCACCGTGCGCAGAACCCCGCGGACGGCCCGGCGGCCAGCGGCATCACTTCTTGCCGGCCTTGTCGACCGCCCCGGTGTCGGAGGTGCTCAGCGCGGCGATGAAGGCCTCCTGCGGCACCTCCACGCGGCCGACCATCTTCATCCGCTTCTTGCCTTCCTTCTGCTTCTCGAGCAGCTTGCGCTTCCGGGTGATGTCACCGCCGTAGCACTTGGCCAGCACGTCCTTGCGGATCGCCCGGATGGTCTCGCGCGCGATCACCCGGCTGCCGATCGCGGCCTGGATCGGCACCTCGAACTGCTGGCGCGGGATCAGCTTCTGCAGCTTGGACGCGATGCTGACGCCGTAGTTGTACGCCTTGTCCTTGTGCACGATCGCGCTGAACGCGTCGACGGGCTCGCCGTGCAGCAGGATGTCGACCTTGACCAGGTCGGCCTTCTGCTCGGTGGAGGGCTCGTAGTCGAGGCTCGCGTACCCCTTGGTGCGGCTCTTGAGCTGGTCGAAGAAGTCGAAAATGATCTCGGCGAGCGGCAGCGTGTAGCGCAGTTCCACCCGGTCCGTCGACAGGTAGTCCATGCCGAGCAGCGAGCCGCGCCGGCCCTGGCACAGCTCCATCACGGCGCCGACGTAGTCGTTGGGTGTCAGGACCGTCGCGCGCACGACCGGCTCGTACACCTCGGCGATCTTCCCGGCCGGGAACTCGCTCGGGTTCGTGACCTGCAGCTCCTCGCCGTCGTCCATGATCACGCGGTAGACCACGTTCGGCGCGGTCGAGATCAGGTCGAGCGAGAACTCGCGCTCCAGCCGCTCCCGGATGATCTCCAGGTGCAGCAGGCCGAGGAAGCCGCACCGGAAGCCGAACCCGAGTGCGGCGCTGGTCTCCGGCTCGTAGGCGAGCGCGGCGTCGTTGAGCTTGAGCTTGTCGAGCGCGTCGCGCAGCGCCGGGTAGTCGGAGCCGTCGATCGGGTAGAGGCCCGAGTAGACCATCGGCTTCGGGTCCTTGTAGCCGCCGAGTGCCTCGGTCGCCGGCCGCCCGTTGATCGTGACCGTGTCACCGACCCGGGACTGGCGGACGTCCTTCACGCCGGTGATCAGGTAGCCGACCTCGCCGACGGCGAGCGCGGGCGACTTGACCATCTCGGGCGAGATGACGCCGATCTCGAGCAGCTCGTGCGAGGCGCCGGTGGACATCATCTTGATCCGGTCGCGCGCCTCGATCCTGCCGTCGATCACCCGGACGTACGTGACGACGCCGCGGTAGATGTCGTACACGGAGTCGAAGATCATCGCGCGGGCGGGTGCCTCGGGCTCGCCGACCGGGGCCGCGAACTGCCGGACGATCTCGTCGAGCAGATGGGGTACGCCCTCGCCGGTCTTGCCGGAGACGCGCAGACAGTCCTCCGGCCGGCCGCCGATCAGGTGCGCGAGCTCCTCGGCGTACTTGTCGGGCTGCGCCGCCGGCAGGTCGATCTTGTTGAGCACCGGGATGATGTGCAGGTCGTTCTCGAGCGCCAGGTAGAGGTTGGCCAGCGTCTGCGCCTCGATGCCCTGCGCGGCGTCGACCAGCAGCACGGCGCCCTCACAGGCGGCGAGGCTGCGGGACACCTCGTACGTGAAGTCGACGTGGCCCGGCGTGTCGATCATGTTGAGTACGGCCTGCTCGCCGGCCCGCTCACCCTCGCGCACGGTCCACGGCATCCGGACCGCCTGCGACTTGATCGTGATGCCGCGCTCGCGCTCGATGTCCATCCGGTCCAGGTACTGCGCCCGCATCTGCCGCGGGTCGACCACCTCCGTCAGCTGCAGCATGCGGTCGGCCAGCGTCGACTTGCCGTGGTCGATGTGGGCGATGATGCAGAAGTTGCGGATGCGCGCCGGTTCGGTAGCGCCGGGCTGGTTGGCGCCGCGGTCGAGCGTGGGTGGCACGGTGGTCCGTTCTGGTCGGCGGTGGGCACAGTCGCTCTCTATGCTCGCATGCCCCATCGGGTATGCCCGCAGGGCGCGGTCGGGGGAGGATGGCCGCCATGGTCACGAGCCCGCCGTTCGCCTACGACGCGACCGCCGTCCGGCCGTCCTGGGCCGCCCTGCCGGTCGGGATGCGGGCCGCCATCGAGGACCGGCTGGGCTCCCCGGTCGTCACGGCGCGAACCGCCGGCGCGGGCTTCACCAGCGGCTTCGCCGCGGTGCTGACGACGGCCGCGGGGGAGCGGGTGTTCGTCAAGGCCGCACGCTCCGCGGACCAACGTCATCTTTGCGACTGGTACGCCCACGAGGCGCTGGTCACGGCCGCACTCCCGGCGGCCGTCCGGGCACCGCGCCCGCTCTGGCCCCTGGCGACCGCGGACTGGTTCGTCCTGTGCGCGGAAGCGGTCGAGGGCCGCACCCCGTCGCTGCCGTGGTCGCGCCCGGAGCTCGCGGCGACGCTGGACACGTGGGCAACGGCGGCGGCGGCCCTGGCCGACCCACCGGCGGCGTTGCTGGACCTGAACCTGCCGTCGCTGTCCGCGATGGTCGCCGAGGAGTTCGGCGGCTGGCGCTGGATCGCCGAGGGCCGTCTCACGCTGCCGCCGTGGGCGGAGCGGGCCCGCCCCCGTCTGCCGGCACTGGCTGAACTGGAGTCGCAGGCACCCGCGGCGGTCACGACGACGGGCCCGGCACTGACGCACTGCGACCTACGCCTGGACAACGTCATCATCGACCACACGGGCGCGGCCTGGCTGTGCGACTGGAACTGGCTGTGCCACGGCCCGGCCTGGTTCGACACGGCCGTCCTGCTGATCACGGCCTATGCCGACGGCTTGGACGCCGACGCGTTGTGGTCCACGCATCCGACCTCGGCCGGCGCCCCGGAGGGCGCGCTGGACGCGGCGTTGGCCGCCATGTCCGGATATTTCCTGACCCGCTCGGCGGCCCCGCCGAACGATGCGGCCCCACTGGTCCGCGCCCACCAACGCTGGCACGGCGAGGTGGCCTTGAGCTGGCTCGCGGCTCGCCAGGGCTGGAAGATCTAGCTTCTGGGGACTCGGGTCCGCGGTGGGCACGACCGTCGCTCCCGCCAGACACCGCTCGCTCCGCTTCGCTGCCACGTCCGCGCCTGGAACCAGAACCTCCGGGGAGCGGCCCGGCCACCGCCAGCGTCGATTCGGGTGTGGTCGTCGCTTTGACCTTGACACTGTGACAACGCCTTCACTGGGTCGAGGAGGTGGCGACGTGGACGAAGAAGAGACGGAGACCGCGCACGTTCGGCGGGCGTTGGAGCACCGCGGCGGTTCAGTGCGGTTGCGGGCCGCGATGGCGCTCGGTTCCAACCCCGATGCGCGGCTCGTCGACGCGCTGGTCGAGCGGTGTGCCGTTGAGCCCGAGTTCCACGTGCGCGAGATGCTCACCTGGGCGCTCATCCGGCACGAACCCGCGGTGACCGTTCCGAAGCTCGTCGACGCAACCAGGGACGGGCGGCCCCAGGCGCGCAGTCAGGCCTTGCACACCCTCTCCAAGATCGGCGACCGGCGGGCCTGGCCCGCGATCACCCACGCGCTGCTCACCGACGCCGACGACGAGGTGGCGCGCAGCGCGTGGCGGGCCGCGGTCGTGCTCGTGCCCGACGACAAGAGGGAAGAGCTGGCGAAACTGCTCGCCACACAGCTCGGGCGCGGCCCGCGGGACACCCGCTTGAGCCTCAGCCGGGCGCTGATCGCGCTCGGCGACGAAACCGTCCTGCGCGCGAAACGCACCGCTGCCGACCCGCGCGTGCGGCAGCACGCCGTCGCCACCGAAGAGCTCTGGCGTGACCCCGAGGCCGGGTTCGAGTTGGCGATCGACGAGGCGAAGCGGATCGTGGCACTCGGTGGCAACAGCCGGGAAGGGTCCTAGGTACGTGTTGATCGGTGACGTGGCGCGACGGTCCGGGGTCAGCGCCCGCATGCTCAGGCACTACGACTCGCTCGGTCTCGTCCGGCCGACCGGGCGCACGCACGGCGGCTACCGCGAGTACTCCGGCGCGGACATCCGCCGGATCTTCCATGTCGAGAGCCTGCGGTCGTTGGGCCTGTCGCTCAAGGACGTGTCGCGCGCCCTCGACGATCCCGGCTTCACTCCCGGAGCGCTCGTCGACGACCTCATCCGCCAGACGCGGGAGCGCATCGCGGCCCAGACCGAGCTGCTCACCAGGCTCCGCCGGATCGGGGACGCCGAACCCGCCGACTGGGCCGACGTCCTCCAGACCGTCGCGCTGCTCCAGGCCCTGGGGTCCGACAACGCAATGCGGCGCCAGCGCGCCGCCCTGACCGGCGGTGAGCTGCCGGTGGCGGCGTTGGTCGAGGCGGCGCTCGGTGAGGCGGACCCCAACGTCGCCGGCGCCCTCCGGTGGGCGCTGGCGCGATCGGGCGACGGCGGGCTCCCCGCGCTCGCCGCGGGCCTCGACGACCCCGACGCCGAGGTACGGAAACGCGCCGTCGAGTGCCTCGCCGAACTCGACGGCGAAGCGGCGACCGACCTGCTGCGGGGCGCGCTTGCCCACGCCGACCCGGCGGTCCGCCGATGTGCCGCCCTGGCGCTGGGGAACAGAGGCATCCCTGACGCGATCCCGCCGCTCATCGACATGACCGTCGACGACCAGGACGACGCCACCGACGCGCTGAGCGCGCTGGCCGGGGCCGGGGACGCCGAGTTGGCGGACCAGATCGCGACCGGGCTCGTGGCCCGCCTCGCCCACGGCTCCCGCGAAGCCCGCCTCCGGCTGGCGCAGGCCCTCGCGGACCTCCCCGGCAGCACCGCGGCGGCGGCCTTGGAAGCCCTGTCGCACGACCAAGATCGGCTGATTGCCGCCACCGCCAGCTACGCTCTCGAGCGCTGAGGCATCAGGGGCCTTTTGGCCCGCCATCGCGGTTGCTGGTAGTCTGGCTTTTCGCGTGTGGCGACGTTCGCCTGCGCCCCATTCACACCAACCAGGAGCAGGACGAGGCTGTCGCGTGGCGAACATCAAGTCCCAGATCAAGCGCAACCGGCAGAACGAGAAGCGCCGGCTGCGTAACAAGTCGGTCAAGTCGTCGCTGAAGACCGCGATCCGCAAGTTCCACGAGGCAACCGAGGCCGGCGACACCGAGAAGGCCAACGTGCTCATGCGCGAGGCTTCGCGCAAGCTCGACAAGGCCGTCAGCAAGGGTGTCATCCACAAGAACCAGGCGGCTAACCGCAAGTCGGCCATCGCCAAGAAGCTCACCGCGCCTGCCGCCTGAGCTGGAGCGAACCGCCAGCAGATTTCGCCGAGGGCCGGACCGCGTCGCACGCGGATCCGGCCCTCTGCCGTTCCAAGATCCAACGAAATGCCCGCGCGGTCGGTCGCACCCCTTGCGTAGCCTGGCCCGCATGACAGGGCGCGTTCTCTCGGTCAACGTCGGCAGCCGCAAGATTACCGACTACGCCGACGGGCCGGGTGGGCAGACCGGCATCGACAAGCAGCCGATCATCGACCGGGTCTCGGTCTCCGACCGCGGCGTCGACGGCGACTACATCGGCAACCGGAAGGTGCACGGCACCCCGGACCAGGCGGTCTACGCGTACGCCGTCGAGGACGCCCGCTGGTGGGCCGACGAGATGAGCCGGCCGTTGGGCGCCGGCGCGTTCGGCGAGAACCTCACCACCGAGGGCGTCGACCTCACCAACGCGCTGATCGGCGAGCGCTGGGCCGTCGGCTCCGCGGTCGTCCAGGTGACGAAGCCGCGTACCCCGTGCATGACGTTCACGGGTTTCTGGGGCGTCCCCGACCTGATCAAGCGCTTCACCGCGCACGGTGCCCCCGGCGCCTACCTGAGCGTGGTCACGCCCGGCCAGGTCGGCGCCGACGACCGGATCGAGATCGTGCACCGTCCGGAGCACCACGACGTCACCGTCGGCGTGCTGTTCCGCGCCTTCAACGGCGAGCCGGACCTCCTGCCGAGACTGCTCCCCGCGGTCGACTACCTGCCCCCCATCTTCCGCAGCCTCATCTCCGTGCCCGCCGGCGTCGAGCGCATGCCGGTGCCGACCTTCCTCGCGCTGACCACGGCC
>NZ_JBFAIU010000246.1:0-11504 GCF_040654855.1 Asanoa sp. NPDC050611 | reverse complement strand
GCCGCGACGGTCGGGTGCGGGTCGTAGTTGGGCGTGTCCAGCGTGAACGAGAACCCACCGGCGTGACCCGCGTCGGCCAATCGGCGACCTGCTCCGGCGGCATGGTCGACGGGATCAGCGGCGTCCAGATCGGACCGGGCGCCACGGCGTTGACGCGGATGCCGCGGTCCCCGAGCATCTGGGCCAGGCCCGCGGTGAAGTTCGCGATCGCGCCCTTCGTCGTCGCGTACGGCAGCAGCGTCGGTTTCGGGCTGTCGTAGTTGATCGAACTGGTGTTGATGATCGACGCGCCGGCGCCCAGGTGCGGCAGCGCCGCCTGGACGAGCCGGAACATGGCGGTGATGTTGACGTCGAACGTGTGCTGCCACTCCTCGTCGGTGACCTCTTCCACGGTCTCGTGGGTCATCTGGAACGCGGCGTTGTTCACCAGCACGTCGATGCCGCCCAGCTCGGCCACGGCCCGGTCGACGACGGCGCGGCAGTGCTGGCGGTCGGCCAGGTCGCCCGGCACGAGCACGGCCTTGCGCCCGGCCTCCTCGACGAGCTTCGCGGTCGCCCGGGCGTCGTCGTCCTCGTCCAGGTAGGCGATCAGGACGTCGGCGCCCTCGCGGGCGAACGCGATCGCCGTGGCGCGCCCGATGCCGCTGTCACCGCCGGTGATGACCGCCCGCTTGCCGGTCAGCCGTCCGTGGCCCTGGTAGCTGTCCTCGCCGTGGTCGGGCTTGCTGCGCATCTCCCCGAGCGTGCCCGGCGGCTCCTGCTGTGGCTCGTTCTCTTGGTCGGTCACGGTGCCGCACTCCCTCTGCCGCGATAACTCCTGGTAACGGCTGATTGCCCGACCTGCGGTCAACCAAACAGGGCGCCTAGACCACGGTGGCGCGGTCGGGGCGGTCGAACCGTAGGCGGCTCCACGGCACCGTGGTCATGTCGCGGCGCAGGATCGCGCGGGCGGCCGTCTCCAGCAGCCAGGGTCCGCCGGCCTGCGCGCGCTCGTATCCGAGGAGGCGTCCCCACGGCCCGCGGACGACCACGGCGGCGGTGATCCGGGGACCGTCGTCCGTCTCGTCGGCGTGCAGGTCGACGATGCGGCCGACCCGTCGACCGGCGCTGTCGACGACCCGCACGCCGAGCAGGTCACTGACCCTCGTGTCAGCCGGCATCGTCGGCTCCGGGGATGCGCCCGACCAGATGCTCGTCCAGCCAGCGTTCCAGCGGCGGCGGGTCCAGCAGCTCGACCCGCACCGACAGGTGAACGGCCGAGTCGACCCGGGCGACGAGGTCGTACGGTATGCGCCGCGGCCCGAGCCGGTCGACGTCGAGCCGGTACGCGGTGCTCGTGATCCACCGCCCCAGCGCGCCGCCGAACCGCCTGCCGAGCGCCTGCTGCCCCGTCAGCAGCGCGGTGACCACCGCACCGGTCAGCTCGAGGTCGTCGACCTTGCCGACGGGTGTGCCGTCCCGGTCGACGATCTGCCGGTCGAGCAGGTCGAAGGCGAGCAGCATCGGTCAGCCTCCCATTCCGGTCATCACCATCAGCGGGATCGCGGCGACCGCGGCGGCCAGAACCACCACCAGGTAGCCGATGCCGAGCACGTTGGCCACCCGGCCGTTGACCTTGTCGCCCAGGTAGTCGCGGTCGTTGGCGACCACGAGGATCGGCAGGTACGTCAGCGGCAACGCGACCGCGCTGAAGATCAGCATGTACTCGGTCAGCTGCACCGGGTCGATCGTGGTCAGCAGCGCGGCGACCGCGAGCAGGATGCTGAGCAGCACGACCAGGTGGAACCGGGTCGCCTGGCGCGGCCGCAGGCGTTTGCCCCAGGCCCAGCCGAAGTACTGCGCGACCGTGTACCCGGCCGACAGCCCGGTCTCCATCGCGGCCCCGAAGGTCGCCGCGAACACGCCGATGATCGCCAGCGCGAGGCCCCACTGTCCGAACGCGAGCCCGGCCGGCAGGACCGACTGGCCCAGCGTGTCGACCCGGATGCCGAGCGGATGGAACACCGCCGCGGACTTGGCGAGAAAACCGAAGGCGAGCAGCCCGCCGAGCGGAAAGCCTAGGAAGACGTTGACCCGCGAGACCGTCAGGTCCCTGGGTGTCCACCTCTCCTCGACGCCGCCCGAGGAGAAGAAGAACACCTCGTACGGCGTCATCGCCGAGGCGAACAGCGCGATCGCGAGGAACCAGTAGGTGGGCCAGTTCTCGCCCGGCGGCGGGACCACGTGTGTCGCACTCCCCCAGTCGGTGTCCAGCCGCAGGGCGGAGACCAGCACCACGACCAGCGTGAGGCCGGCCAGCCCGAAGACGCGCTCCAGGGTCTCGAACCGCACCCGCCACAGCGCGAGCCAGAGCAGCACCGCGACCAGCGGCGTCCACAGCAGGTAGGGCGCGCTGCTGAGCAGTTGCAGCGCCAGCGCCACCCCGCCGATCTCCGCGCCGAGCGTGGCAACGGTGATCAGGTAGGAGCCGGCCAGGTTGACCAGCGCCACCCGCGGGCCGAGGCGCTCCCGCACCAGGTCGAAGACGGGTCGGGTGGAGACCGCGCTGACCCGGCCGGCCATCTCGGCGTACACGCAGATGCCGACGACGCCCACGACGAGCACCCAGGCGTGCGCAAGCCCGAACCGGGCGCCGGCCTCCGATGTGGACACGATGTCGCCGATGTCGACGAACCCGCCGACGGCGGTGAGGATGCCGAGGGTGACGGCGAGGAGCCGCCTCACGCGTGTTCCTCGACGAACGCCCGCAGACCGTCCGCCACGGGCTGGGCCGCGGCCGCCGCCGCGGTCCACGCGGCCGGGTCGCGGGCCGCCTCGAGGCGGTCGAGGGCCGCCGCCGCGTCGCGGAGCAGCGGGGCCAGCTGGTCCCGCAGCTTTCGTGCCCGGTCGTCGGGTGGCCCTTCCCCGGCGAACCCCGCTGCCGCGGCGGACAGCGCTTCGCGGGCGTCGGCGAAGCCGGCTTCCGCGTACGCGCGCGTCACCTTGCCGGCGGCCAACGCGTCGCCGGTCAACCGGGCGGTGCCGACGGCACCGTACGCGGACTGCGCGGCCCGCACCGTCATCGTGCGGTAGTCGTGGAAGTCCGCCGGGCGGGTGGACAGGTGGCCGAGCCCGGCCCAGAGGAGCGCGACGAGGCTCACGGCGATGGCCGCCCAGGTGCGCGACCGCATGGTCCACCTCCACGCCCGGAAGGTGAGTGTTTCCCGTCTTTCCGGGCGGCGAGGGACTTACCACTTCCCGACGGATGCGAAACGCCGGGGCGTCACTCCACGAGCTTTCCCACCGTCGAGACGGCGGCGTCCGCGATGAGGTCGGTGATCTCCGTCGGCGCCGGTGCGACCGGCTCGTGGACGATGCCGCCGGTCGGTGACCAGACCAGGTTCACCCGCAGCGCGGGGTCGAGGTCCGGGTAGTCGCTGCGGTTGTGGCAGCCGCGGCTCTCGCGCCGCTCCAGCGCCGCGGCCAGCGTCGCGCGGGCCGCCAGGGTCGACGCCTTCAGGTCGAAGGCGTGGGCGAGGTCCTGGAAGCCGGCGATGTCGGGGTGGATGCCGACGGCCGTCATCCGCTCCTCGATCGCGTCGAGCTCGGCGAGCCCGGTCCGCAGGCCTTGTTCGTCGCGCACGACGCCGGCGTACGCGGTCATGGTGTCGCGGACCGCCCGCTGCAACGCGCGCACGTTCTCGTGGCCGTCCGCCGCGAGCAGCTCGTCGACCTCGGCACGGGCTTCCTCGGTGGCGGCCGCGGAGCGCCGCTGCGCCTCCAGGCCGGCGGAGTAGTCAGCCGCCGCGACCGCGACGATCCGGCCGTAGACGAGCAGCTCGATCAGTGAGTTGCCGCCCAGCCGGTTGGCGCCGTGCAGCCCGCTGGCCGCCTCGCCGACCGCGAAGAGACCCTCGACCTCCGTGCTGTGGTCCTCCGGCCGGACCCAGACGCCACCCATCGAGTAGTGCGCCGTGGGAGCGATCTCGATCGGGCTCGCGGTGATGTCGAGCATCTGGAGGTCGAGCATCATCTGGTAGACCCGCGGCAGGCGCCGCATGATGGTCTCGCGCGGCAGGTGTGAGACGTCGAGCCAGACGCCGCCGTTCGCGGTGCCACGGCCCTCCTGGATCTCGGTGTACTCCGCCAGCGCCACCCGGTCGCGGGTCGACAGCTCCAGGCGTTGCGGGTCGTAGCGCTCCATGAACCGCTCCCCCAGCGCGTTGCGCAGGATGCCGCCCTCGCCGCGCGCCGCCTCGGAGACCAGGGTGCCCGCCGCGTTCTCGGGCGCGAGGATGCCGGACGGGTGGAACTGCACCAGTTCCGGGTCGCGCAGGCGGGCGCCGGCCGTGACCGCGAGCCGGAACGAGTCTCCGGTGTTCTCGTCCCGCCGCGACGACGTGCGTCGCCAGATCCGGGTGTGGCCGCCGGTGGCGAGGATGACCGCGTCGGCGTGCACGACCTGGCGGGTGCCGTCGTTCAGGTCGAAGCCGTACGCGCCGAACACGACGTTGTCGCGGACGAGCAGGCGCGTCACGTACACCGAGTCGAGGATCCGGATGTTGAGCTGCTCCGCCCTGCGCACGAGCGTCCGCTGGATCTCCAGGCCCGTGTAGTCACCCGCGAAAGCGGTCCGGCGGTACGTGTGCGCGCCGAAGAACCGCTGGGAGATGCGACCGTCGTCCTCACGCGCGAACGCCATCCCGTAGCGCTCGAGGTCGTGGATGCCGCGCGCGGCGCCCTGGGTCACGATCTCGACCGTGCGCGGGTCGGCCAGGAAGTAGCTCTCCTTGATGGTGTCCGCGGCGTGCTGCTGCCAGCTGTCCTGCGCGTCCATGGTGCCGAGCGCCGCGTTGATCCCGCCGGCGGCCAGCGTGGTGTGCGCGTCCAGCCGCGGCCGCTTGCCGACGACGAGCACGTCGACGCCCCGCTCGGCCAGCTCGATCGCCGCCCGCAGCCCCGATCCTCCGGTGCCGACCACGAGGACCGTGGTGGACATGCGACGTTCCGCGCGCTCCGACATGACATGCCTCCCGTTGGGTGTGGCTCCTGTTCAACGCTAGGACCGTCCAGCGCGCCCGGATGTGACTGTGATCCTCCGCACTAACAGAACGAGCATTTTGTTTGTACGCTCGCAACCGAAGCAACCATTCTGTTTGTGCGCCGAGGAGGGCGGCATGCCCAAGCTGACCGAAGCTCGCAGGGAGCTACGTCGCGACCAGATCGTCCAGGCCGCACGCCGGTGCTTCGTCCGCACCGGGATGGAGCGCACGTCCGTCGCCGACATCACCGCCGAGTCGGGGCTCTCGGCCGGGTCGATCTACGCGCACTTCACCGGGAAGGCCGACATCGTCCGGGCGGTCGTCCAGGATTCCCTCGACCGCCGGGCGGAGCTGGTCGCGGCCTTCGCGGCCAGCCCACACCCGCCGAACCCGGCCCAGGTGATCCTCCAGCTCGCCGCGGCGGCCGACCCCGACGACGCGCGGATCGCCCTGCAGGCGCTCGGTGAGGCGACCACCGACCCGGCCATCCGCGACATCGTCGGCACGACGATCGACCGCATGCACGCGCTGTTCCGGGCGAGCTGCGAGGCCTGGCTGGTGAAGTCGGAGGGCCACGCCGCCGACGCGGCCGCCGCGCGCGCCACGCGACTGGCCGGCCATCTCGTCGCGGTCTTCCAGTCCCTGCTCATCCAGAATGCGTTCCCGGACGGACCCGGCGCCGTCGACGCGACGGCCGTCGCGGACCTCGTCGCGGCACAGACCTGACACCCCGAGGAGGAATCATGGACACCGGTACGCTCGCCGGCCGCACGGTCTCCCGCATCGGCTACGGCGCGATGCAGCTCGCCCGCCTGCGCGACGACCGCGACGCGGCGATCGCCCTGCTGCGGCGCGCGGTGGAGCTCGGCGTCGACCACGTCGACACCGCACACGTCTACGGCAACGGCTTCGTCAACGGCCTGCTGCGGGAGGCGCTGCGGCCCGCCGACGACGTCCTGGTCGCGACCAAGGTCGGCATCGATACCGACCCGGCGGGCCGGTTGCCGATGCGACCGGCGCAGCGGCCCGAGGAGCTGCGGGCGAGCGTCGAGGACAACCTGCGCGGCCTGGGCGTCGAGCGGCTGCCGCTGGTGTACCTGCGGCGGCTCGACGTCGGCGCGCGCATTCCCGTCGCGGCCGTCGCCATCGAGGACCAGCTCGCGGCCATGGTCGCGATGCGCGACGCGGGCATGATCGGCGCCATCGGGCTCAGCGGGGTGACCCTCGACGGGCTGCATCGGGCGGCACCCGCGGGTGTCGCCGCCGTGCAGAATCCCTACAGCCTGCTCGCCCGTGACCACGAGGACCTGCTCGACCTCTGCACCGCCGAAGGGATCGCCTGGGTGCCCTTCCACCCGCTCGGCGGCGCCACCCCGGGCACGCCGAAGGTGACCGACGACCCGGCGGTCCAGGCCGCCGCCCGGAAGCTGGCCGCCACCCCGGCCCAGGTCGGGCTCGCCTGGCTGCTCGGACGCGCCCCGAACGTGCTGCTGATTCCCGGCACCGGCAACGCGGATCACCTCGAGGCGAACCTGGCCGCCGGGAAGATCACGGTCGACGGGTCGACGCTCGCCTGACGGGAGGGACCCACGTGAGCACCATCGCGTTCCTGAACATCGCCATGCACGGCCGCGTCAACCCCACGCTTCCCGTCGTGGCCGAGCTCGTCCGGCGCGGGCACTCCGTCAGCTACCACACGTCGCCCGCCTTCGCCGACGAGGTCGGTGCCGCCGGCGCGAAGGTCCTGCTGTACGCCGGGGGCGACCAGCCGCTGCCGGACCCGCCGACGCCTGCGGCGCTGCTGGCCGGGCTCGCGCGCACCGCCGTCGCCGTGCTCCCCGACGTGCTGTCCGAGCTGCGCGGCCTGCGGCCCGACCTGATCGTCCACGACGCCGCCTGCCCGTGGGGCGCGGTCGCGGCCCGTACGCTCGGCGTGCCGGCGGCCGCGTCCTTCACCACGTTCGCGTTCAACCGGGAGGTGCCCAGTCCCACCCGCGGCTCGCCGACGCCCGAGTTCCTCCGTGCGCGCCGGCGGCTGCGCGGGCACGGCCTGCCGCTGGTCGACCTGGGCAACATCCGCCAGCCGCTCAACCTGGTCTACACCTCGCGGATGTTCCAGCCCGGCGTCGAGGAGCTCGACGCGTCGTACCGGTTCGTCGGCCCGAGCATCGGCGCCCGCCGCGCCGACCCGTTCCCGGTCGACCGGTTGCGCGACCCGGTCCTGTACGCGTCGCTGGGCACGGTGTTCAACGCCGACCCGCGGCTGTTGCACACGTTCGCCACCGCGCTCGCGCCACTGGGCGGAAGCGTGGTGGTCGCCACGGGCCGGACCGACCCCGCCGCGCTGGGCGCGCTGCCGTCGAATGTGGTCGCCCGCCGCTCCGTGCCGCAGCCCGAGGTCCTGGCCCGGGCGGCGCTGTTCGTCACCCACGGCGGGATGAACAGCGTCAACGAGGCGCTCCACGCCGGCGAGCCCATGCTGGTCGTGCCCCAGGGTGCGGACCAGCCGCTGGTCGCGGCCCGGGTCGTCACGCTCGGCGCCGGTCTGACGCCGCGCACCGCCGACGTGACCACGCAGGCCGTCCGCGGCCTGGCGCAACGCCTGCTGGACGAGCCGCGGTTCCGTGGCGCCGCCCGCGTCCTCCAGGCGGCCCAGCACGAGGCGGGCGGCTACCCGCGCGCGGCCGACGAGCTCGAGCGCTACCTGGGCGGCTGACCATGACGGTGGCGATTCTCCTCCTGCTGGCCGGCCTGTCCGAGGCCGCGGGCCGGCTGCTGCCCGTGGTGGCACCGGGCTCCGGTTTCTCCCGCGCCCGGGCGGTCGCGCTGCTCGCCTGCGGCGCGGTGGTGGAGGCCGCGGTGTTCGCCCTCTGGCCCCTGTTCGCGCTGGCCCTCACCGGCGTGATCGGCCCCGGCGCACCGGCCGGTCTCGTGTGGACACCGGGGCTGGCCGCGCCCCTGCTGCTCGCCGCGGTCCTGGCGTTCCCCTTGCTGGGGCCCGTCCTGCATCTGGTGCTCTTCGTGGGCGTGGGTGCCGGCCTGGCCGGGGCGCTCGCACCGGCGGCGGGGATCGGCTGGTGGACCGCCGCCGGCTGCGTCGCCCTCGCGGGCGTGGGCCTCGGCGTCGCCGTGGAGGCGGTGCGCCGCCTGGCGGGCCGCCTCAACACCGCCTGGACGCCGGCACCGCGGACATGACCGAGGTGGCGCTGCTGTTGCTGCTCTGCGGGCTCGGACCGGTCCTGGTCGCCGAGGCGCTGCTCGCCCGCCACGAGGTGCTGGCCTACGCCGCGGGCCGGCGGGCACCGGGCGGCACGGCGCCCCGCGGCATGCCCCCCGCCCGGGGCGCCCGCCCGGACCGACCACCGGCCGCGTACCTCGTCTATCTCGACGGCATCGGGAAGCGGCACCACCGCGACACCCGCGACGGCGGCCGGCTGGTCAAGGCGTTGCTTGAGCGGGCGCCCGAACTGCGGGTACTGGGCCAGGTGCAGCCGTACTCACCGCTGGCGTACGCCCTCGCCGACCGTCCGGTGTGGACCTGGCTGCGGCGGCACGTCGCGCTGTCGCTGTTCCTGCACAACGTGATGCAGATCTTCATCGCCGCCGACCACCGCTACCGCCCGCTCTACAACCGGGCCGTCGGCGGGCAGATCGCGACCCAGCTCCGCCTGGCCGGCTACCGGCCCGGCTGCGGGATCCCGGTCGTCGTGCTCAGCTACAGCGGCGGTGCCCAGGTCGCCACCGGCGCGGTCGACGAGCTGTGCGCCCAGCTGCGCTGCCCGGTTTCGTTGATCACGTTGGGCGGCTTCCACAACGGTGCCAACGACATCAGCGGCGCCGCGCACCTCCACCGGCTCACCAGCGCCGGCGACCGGATCGAGCGCCTCGGCACCTGGGTGTTCCCCCAACGCTGGCGGTTGTGCCGACGCAGCAACTGGAACCGCGCGCGGCGCGCCGGGAAGATCACCGTGCACCGGCTCGACCCGGCCACCCACGTCGGCGCGCGCAGCTACATCAGCGCGGCGGCCCGACTGCCCGACGGGCGCAGCCACCTCGACCGCACCGCCGACACCGTGCTCGCGCTGATCCGCGCGTGAGACTCACCCGGTCCGCAGTGGACGGAACGCGGCGCGGACCTCCGTCGCGAACAGCTCCGGCTCTTCCCAGGCGGCGAAGTGGCCGCCGCGGTCGACCTCGTTGAAGTAGAGCGGGTCGGGGTAGACCGCCTCGACCCAGCTGCGTGGTGCGGGGAACAGCTCGCCCGGGAACGTCGTGAAGGCGACCGGGACCCGCACCGGCGGCGGAGGCTGCCCGGACGCGTCGGCCGCGGCCAGGAACCGGCCGAACTCCCAGTACCACCGCGCCGCCGAGGCGCCGGTGCCGGTCAGCCAGTACAGCGTGATGTTGTCGACGATGGTGTCCCTGGTGAGGTTGCCGACCGGTGCGTCGTCGACGAACGCGCGGGACATCTTGTAGTAGCTGTCCGTGTCGTGGTCGAGCATCCACGCCGCCAGCCCGATGGGCGAGTCGAGCAGCGAGTAGCCGATGGTCTGTGGTCGGGTGGTCTGCTCCTGGAAGTAGCCGAAGCCGTCCGTGGTGAAGGTCTCGAGCGCGTCGTGCGCGGCGCGTTCCTCCGCGGACTCGGCCGGCAGCTTGTCCTTGAGGCCGATCGCCAGCGCGAGCAGGTTGACGTGGATGCCGAGCAGCCCGTCGGGTCCCATGCGCCCCATCGCGTCCGTCACGGCCGCGCCGACGTCGCCGCCCTGCGCGACGTACCGCCGGTAGCCGAGCCGGTTCATCAGCTCCGCCCAGGCCGCCGCGATCCGGCCGTTCTCCCAGCCGAGCTCGGTCGGCTCGCCCGAGAACCCGTAGCCGGGCAGCGACGGCAGCACGAGGTGGAAGGCGTCGTCGGCCCGGCCGCCGTGCGCGGTCGGGTCGGTGAGCGGTCCGATCGCGTCGAGCAGCTCGACGACGGAGCCCGGCCAGCCGTGGGTCATGATCAGCGGCAGGGCGTCCTCGTGCGGCGACCGGACGTGCACGAAGTGGATGTCGACGCCGTCGATGGTCGTCGTGTACTGCGGCAGCGCGTTGAGTTTCGCCTCGAACGCGTGCCAGTCGTGGTCCGTGGTCCAGTAGCGGGCCAACGCCTGCACCGTGTCGAGCCCCACCCCCTGGGACCGGTCGTCGACCAGCTCCCGGGTGGGCCAGCGCGTGTGCGAGACCCGGTCGTGCAGGTCGGTCAGCGCTTCCTTCGGAGTGTCGAGCAGGAAGGGGCGGATTTCGTTGTCGTCGGACAAGGCATTCACCTGCCAAGGTCGACCGGCGCCGGAGCACCGGCGGTGGGTCGGCGGTCGGCGCGGCATCGTCGATGCCCGGGCCGGCCGGCTGGCAACCACCCATTTTCCCATCGGCGCGCGGCCCACGGGCCGAAAGTCAGGACCTCAGCTCGTTGATCTTGTCGCGGGCGATGGTGGTCATCGTGGCGACCTTGTGCGGCTGGCCGCGCAGGAACGACTCCGTGAACCGCTTGGCCTGCTCGTAGGTGACCTTGCCCGGCATCGGCGGCTCGTCGGGGTTCACGTCGACGTCGACGAGCGCCGGGCCCGGGTGGGCCAGTGCCGCGCGGACCGCGTCGGCGACGTCGCCGGGCTTGCCGACCTTGGCACCGTACGCGCCGCACCCCCGGGCCCAGGACGCGAAGTCGGCCACCGGCCGACGATGCCGCACGCCGTACTCCGGATAGCCGAGCACGATCTGCTCCCAGAGGATCTGGCCGTACGAGTTGTTGTTGTTGATCACGACCTTGACCGGCAGCTCGTGCCGGACGGCGGTGAGGAACTCGGCCATCAGCATCGCGAAGCCGCCGTCGCCGACGTAGGCGATCACCTGCCGGCCGGGGTACGCGAGCTGCATCGCGATCGCGTACGGCAGTCCCGGCGCCATCGTGGCGAGGTTCCCCGAAAGGTAGAACCGGCGGTCGCCGCGGATGGTCCAGTGCCGGGCCGCCCACGTGGCGATCGTGCCGGAGTCGCAGGTCAGGATCGCGTCGTCGGTGGCCAGATCGTCGAGGACGCCGATCGCGTACTGCGGCGCGATCGGCTCGCGGCCCGCGTCCTCCAGCGCCGCCATGTCGGACCGCCAGGCGTCGCTCTTCTTGCGGTACTTCGCCAGGAACGCGCCGTCACGGCTCGACAGCAGCGGCAGCAGCGCGGCGAGGGCCAGCTTCGCGTCGGCGGCGACCGGCGCCTCCACCGGCAGCCGCAGCCCGATCAGCGACGGGTCCGAGTCGATCTGCGCCACCCGCGCCTGGCCGGGCTCCGGCAGGTACGCGCCGTAGGGGAAGGAGGTGCCGACCATCAGCAGCGCGTCGCACTCCTCCATCGCCTCCTCGCTCGGCCCGCCGACCACCTGGCCGCCGTCACCGACAGCCCGGTGCCGGTCGTCGTCGTCGGCCAGCTCGCCGAGGACGCACCGGTCGACAAC
>NZ_JBFAIU010000245.1:0-11543 GCF_040654855.1 Asanoa sp. NPDC050611 | reverse complement strand
GCGTACGCGTGCACGAGGTCGTGGAGAACGAACCTGTCGAGGGTCCGTTCGGTGACCAGGTGCGCGCCGGCGACCTCGGGATGCCGGCGGTGGGGAGCGGTGGGCACCGGCGGCCGGGCTGCGCCGCAGCCCGACCTGATCTCGGTGACCGGGCAGACGGTCGACGGGCTGCGCGCCGAGCACGGCTTCTCCGCGCTCGTGGAGCTGCGGGTCGACGGCGCCGCGCGGCGGATCCTGTTCGACGCCGGCGTCACGCCGGACGGGCTGATCGGCAACCTGGACCGGCTGGAGCTGCGGCCGGACTCGTTCGAGTCGATCGTCTTCAGCCACGGGCACTTCGACCACGTGATGGGGCTCGACGGCCTGGTCCGGCGGCTGGGCCGCACCAGCATGCCGGTCTATCTGCACCCCGACTTCTGGCGGCAGCGGCGTCTGGTGTCAGGCCCCGATCGGGCCTTCGAGCTGCCGATCCCGTCGCGGGCCGCGGTCGAGGGCGTGGGTTTCGAGATCATCGAGGGGCGGCAGCCGTCGTACCTCCTCGACGGGATGCTGCTGGTGACCGGCGAGGTCGACCGGACGGTGCCGTTCGAGCAGGGCATCCCGAACCACCAGGCCTTCGTCGACGGCGCGTGGGAGCCGGACCCGCTGATCCACGACGACCAGGCGCTCGTGCTGCACGTGGCCGGGAAGGGCCTGGTGATCCTGACCGGCTGCGGGCACGCGGGCGTCGTCAACATCGTGCGGTACGCGAAGCGCCTGACCGGGATCCCGGACGTGTACGCGGTGCTGGGCGGCTTCCACCTGCGCTCCGGCCCGGTGGTCGACGAGACGGTGACCGCGCTGGCCGCCGAGCGCCCGGCGCTGCTCGTGCCGTCGCACTGCACGTCGTGGCAGGCGCAGCAGGCGCTGGCGGCGGCGCTGCCCGCGGCGACCCGGCCGAACACGGTCGGGACGCGCTTCGAGCTCTAGCGTCTGTTCTCCTCGTCCTCGTCGTCGTGGCCCTCGATCGCGCTCACGATGGCGCCGGTGATGTCCCCGGCCGGGACGGCGATCTCCTCACCTTCGGAGACCTCGTCCTCGGAGAGGTTGGGCTCAGGCCCGGTGGCGCCGCCCGCGAAGCCGAACTCGTTGGGCTCGTTGGGCTGTTCCGGCTCGTCCTGGTCGTGCTTCTCGGGGTTTGTCTCGGCCATGCCTTCCTACCTACCCCGGCTGCCCGCCGTGGATGCGGTGTTTCGGGATCATTCCCCGGCCGCCCGGGTGAGCCCGAAGAGACCCATCTGGTCGGGCTTGTCGATCCGGTGCCCGTCGGCGACCGTGTCGCAGGCGATGTCGACGATCTCGGTCTTGTGCGCCAGGAGGTAGGGACGCGCGCCGACGTCGGACTTGGCCAGCGTGGCGACACCGGACCAGTGTCGGCGGCCGAGCAACATGGGGTAGCTGCGCAGCCCGTCGTAGGTGGCGCAGACGAGCGCGCCGGAGTGCGGCAGCAGCGCGACCCGCCGGGCGGCCTCGACGGTGACGCCGGGCATGTCGACGGTGAGCACGAGCGCGGCGTCGACGTCGACCCCGTCGAGCGCTTCGAGCCCGACCCGCAGGCTGGACCCGAGGCCGGTCCCCCAGGCCTTGTCGACGACCACGCGCGCGTCAGCGAGCCGCGCCGCGGCGCGCACCTGGTTGGCCGCAGCGCCCAGCACGACTATGAGCGGCGCGCAGCCGACCTCCTGGGCGATGCCGCACACCTCGTCGACCAGGAGCGCGTCTCCCCGCTGGAGCAACGCTTCCGGTCCGCCGATGCGCCGCCCGCCGCCGGCAGCCACCACGATTCCCGCGATCCGACCCACGCCAGCCTCCGCCATAGGCGAGCGAATCGATACGGTAGGTAGTCTCACCACTCCCACCAGCCCCACGCACCCCGGCAGTCGCGTATCCGACGTAGTCTTAGTGGGTTTTGGCCCTTGTCAGGGCGACGGAAGCCGTCATTTGGCCTCCGCGTAGCTCTCCACCGCGACCGCCTCCATCGGGAAACGGACCTCGGTCTCGCCGAACAGCGTGCGGGTCGCGCGCTCACCCGCCGCGTGGACGGCCGCGACCACCTCGTCGGCCTGCTCGGCCGGGCAGTGCACCAGCACCTCGTCGTGCTGGAAGAAGACCAGCTCCGCCGCCGTGCCGGCCAGGGCCGTGCGGAGCGTCGCCAGCAGCGCGAGGGCCCACTCCGCGGCCGTGGCCTGGATGACGAAGTTGCGGGTGAAGCGGCCGCGGGCGCGGGCCCGGGCGCCGTCCGGGGCGCCGGCGCCACCACCGCCGGTCTCGTAGCCCGACTCCGCCAGCGACACCGAGACCGATGACGGCGGGCACGTGCGGCCCAGCCACGACCGGACCAGACCACCACCCTCGCCCGTGCGGGCCGCCGCCTCGACGTAGTTGAAGGCCGTCGGATAGTGGCCGCGCAGCACCGCCAGGGCCGGGACGGCCGCGCCGCCGGTCTGACCGTACATCGCGCCCAGCAGCGCCACCTTGGCCTTCGCCCGGTCGCCGCCGAAGGCGTCGGCCGCCAGCGCCGCGTAGAGGTCGCCCGCCCGGCCCGCAGCCGCCAGCCGGGCGTCACCGGAGACGGCGGCCAGCACCCGGGGCTCCAGCTGGGCCGCGTCGGCGACCACCAGGCGCCAGCCCGGGTCGGCCACCACCGCCCGGCGCACCACCTTGGGGATCTGCAGCGCTCCCCCGCCGCGGGTCGCCCACCGGCCCGAGACCACGCCGCCCGGCACGTATTCGGGTCGGAAGCGGCCGTCGTGCACCCAGGCGTCGCGCCACGTCCAGCCGTGTGCCGTCCAGATGCGGAAGAGCTCCTTGTAGGCCAGCACCGGGCGGACCGCCGGATGGTCGACGTGCTGGAGGGTCCACGAGCGGGTGTTGGGAACGTCGACGCCGGCCCGGTGGAACGCCTTGAGCAGCTCGCCGGGCGACTCCGGATGCAGCGAGCGCACGCCGAACGCGTCGGCGATCTCGGCCAGCAGGGTGACCAGGCGCGCGGGCGGGCCGCCGACCGCGGACGGGGCGCCGAGCAACTCGCGGAGCAGGGCGTCGTGCACGTCGGCACGCCACGGCAGCCCGGCGGCGCCCATCTCGGCCGCGACGAGGGCGCCGGCCGACTCCGCCGCGATCAGGAGGCGGAACCGCCCTGGCGGGGTGGGCACCGCGGCCATCCGCGCGCGCTGGTCGGCGTAGACCGCGACCAGGTCTTCGAGCGTCACCGCCGGCGTGGCCGCCGGTGGCGCGAACAGCTCGCCCTGGCCACCGCCGGGCGGCGAGGCCGTCGTGGGCGGCGGATCCGGCGGCACCGGCGTGCCGCGCAGCCGCGCCAGCGCGGCCGCGACGGACCGCGGCGAACCCCACGAGCCGGCCGACCCCAGCAGCAGGGCCTCGGTCAGCTCGACGTCATGGCACCGCTCGACCCGCACCCCGGCGGCGAGCAGCCCCGGATAGACCAGCTGCGTCGCGGGCCAGATCCAGCGCGGTCGCTTCGACTCGAGGGACGCCACCGCGGCGGCCAGTGACGGCACGGTCGCGGCGGCGCCGGCTGGGCGGCCCCCGTCGTCGAGCGGCAGGAGCCGACCCGAACCGCCCTCCCCCGGAACCGCCGCGACCAGCACGAGGTCATTAGACCTCAGCGGTCCGACACTATTTGACGGCGCCGGACGTCAGGCCGGCCTGGATCTGTCGCTGCAGGATGCCGTACACCAGGATCATCGGCAGGATCGCCAGCGTCAGTGCGGCGAACAGCCCGCCCCAGTCGGCCTCGAAACCGGCGTTCACCGAGATGTCGGCGATGCCCTGGGTGATCACCCATTTCTCGCGGTCGCCGGACATCAGCACGACGGGCAACTGGTACTGCGCCCACTGGCCGATGATGTTGAAGATCGTGATGCTGACCAGCCCGGAGCGGGCCATCGGCATCATGACCTGGAAGAACAGCCGCACATGGCCGGCACCGTCCATGATCGCCGCCTCGGCGACCGTGTTCGGCAACGTCTTGAAGAACGCCGACAGGAAGAAGATCGTGAACGGCAGCGAGTACGCGATGTAGACCAGGATCAGGCCCGTGTAGCTGTTGAGCAGGCCCAGGTTCTTCACCACGAAGAAGAGCGGCACCAGGGCCAGGAACACCGGAAACGCCAGGCCCGACACGAACAGGAAGTAGATCGGCCGGTTGAACCAGAACTTGTAGCGGGCCAGCACGTAGGCCGCCATCGAGCCGAGCAGCATCGTGCCGGCCGTCGACAGCGACACGACCAGGACGCTGTTGAGCAGGTAGCGACCGACGTGCGCCGTGGTCCAGGCCCGCTCGAAGTTGTCCCAGCGGAGCTGCGCCGGCAGCGTCCACGGGCTGCTGAAGATCTCCTCGACGCTCTTGAACGAGGACAGGAACGTCCACAGGATCGGCGCGAGGACGATGATCGCCCAGACCAGCAGCGCGATGTGGGCGAGGCTGGTCAGCATCCGGACCTCGGACCTGCCACCGCGGCCACGACCGCGCCTGCCCGCCTTGGGCGTCTCCGCCGGGGCGGGCGGCGTCTCGGAAGTCTGCAGAGTCGTCATCGTGACCTCAGGAGTATTCGACGTTCTCGCGCCGGGAGACCCGAAGCGTCAACGCGGCAAACGTGATGGTCAGGAAGAACAGCGCCACGCCCAGCGCGGACGCGTAGCCGTACTTGCTGGTCTGCATGTTGCGGTAGATCTCGACCGCGAGCACCGTGGTCGCACCGTCCGGCCCGCCGTCGTTGCCGATGGAGAGCACGTTGACCAGCGCGAAGCAGTCGAACGCGGCGATGCCCAGGTAGACCCACGCGACCTGGACCGTGTTCCAGAGCAGCGGCAGCGTGATCCGGAAGAACAGCGTGAACTTCGTGGCGCCGTCGATCGCGGCGGCCTCGTAGATGTCGGTCGGGATCGACGACATGCCCGCCGAGAACAGCACGACGTAGAAGCCGACCGCCTGCCAGACCAGCACGCCGAGGATCGACCAGAGCGCGATGTTCGGGTTGACCAGGAAGAAGATCGGATCCAGGCCGAGCTTCATCAGCACGCCGTCGATCAGGCCGGTCTCGTTGGGCCGGTAGACCGTCTGGAACAGCACCGCGATGATGGCCACGGCCAGGACCTGGGGGAGGAAGAACACCACCCGGTAGAACTTCGACCCCCAGATCCCGGTCATGACGCCGGCCCGTGACCGGCCACCCACGTTGAGCAGGAACGCGAAGAAGAGCGCGATGGCGATGGTGATGAGCGGCAGGCAGATCAGCAGGATCGCGTGATGCTGGAGCGCCTTCCAGAACTTGTCGTCCTCGAACATCGTGCGGTAGTTCCCGAGGCCGATCCATTTCGGCGCCGCGAAACCCCGCCACTGTGTGAAGGACAACTGGAAGGCCTGGATGACCGGCGCCACCACGAAGATGGCGTAGAGCGCTACCGGTGCCGCCAGGAACCCGATGACGAACGGGTACTTGCCATGCCGCATTGCCTATGCTCCCGTCAGCGCTTGAACTTGGTGACGGCGTCGTCCTTCTTCGTTGCGTCGGCCTTCTTCTGCAGACGCTCGCAGAACTGGTCGGCGTTGATCCGGCCGAACATCAGCTCGTTGGTGGCGACGCGGCACTCGGTCTCGAGGTCCTTGTACCACCCGTCGAAGAAGATGTTGACGACGTTGGCTCCGGCTGACGCCAGCGCCTTCTGGGAGCTGGCGACACCCGGCGGG
Source organism: Asanoa sp. NPDC050611 (assembly GCF_040654855.1). NCBI lineage: Bacteria > Bacillati > Actinomycetota > Actinomycetes > Micromonosporales > Micromonosporaceae > Asanoa > Asanoa sp. NPDC050611. Next base: position 5,791 of record NZ_JBFAIU010000245.1, on the reverse strand, counting down.
AAAGCGTAGCCCTCGGACGCCCCGACCACCACGGTCGGCGCCTTGACGACCTCGGTGAAACCGCGGCCGCCCTCCTTGGACAGCATCTGCCGCATGTACTCCATGCCACCCTGCACGTTCTTGCCCTTGGCCGGGACGACGTAGCCCTCACCCGCGGTCGCCCGCAGCGTGCCGGCCGGCATCTTGTCGCCCGAGGTCAGGCCCGGCAGCGTCGCCATCGTGTACTCGAAGCCCGGCGGCGTGGTCTTGGCCTGCTCGCCCTCCAGCCAGTCACCCGACGGGTAGAGCGCCACCTTGTTCTGGTTCTGCTGGAGCTGCACCTCGGTGTGGATCAGGCCCTCGTGGCTCTTGTCCATGAAGCCCTTGCCGATCAGCGAGCCCCAGGCCTCGGCGGCCTGCTTGATCGCGTCGACCTTCCAGGCACCGTCTTCCAGGTTGTCGATGTTCTTCAGCACGTCGGCGCCACCGATTTTCGCCGCGTGCGTGAGGATCACGTTGTACTGGTAGTACGGCGCGTTCTTGCCGGCGTACGCGTAGGGGATGATCCCGGCCTTCTTGATGTCACCGAGCAGCGTCAGGAACGCGTCCCAGTTGTCCGGCACGGTCCAGCCCTTGTCCTTGAAGAGCTTGCCGGAGTACCAGAGGCCGAACACCGTCGACACGTAGTACAGGACGTGCGGCTTGCCGTTGAACGAACCGACCTCGACGGTGCCGGCCACGACGGTGTCGCGGACCTTCTTCGCCGGGTCGTCGACCGACGGCGCGTCCCACAGTGGGGTCAGGTCGGCCAGCTGCTGGTCGGCGACCAGCGCGCCGAAGTCCATCAGCTTGGTGCCGGAGTTGTTGACGAAGTCCGGCGGGTCGCCCGCCGCGAAGCGCGGCTGCAGGATGGTGGAGATCTCCTGCGTGGACGAGTGCTTGACGGTCGCCTTCGGGAAGGCCTTCTTGTAGAGCGGCTCGTGCACGTCGGTGGCGTACTTCTCGCCGTAGCCGCCGTTGAAGATGACGACCTCGAGCTGGGCGTCTTCCTTCACGCCGAGCGGGTTGTTCGCGGACTTCTCACCACCGGCGGCCGGAGCGTCCGGGGTGTCGTCACCGCCGGTCGCACAGGCGGAGAGCAGGCCGGTGGCCGGGACGACGAGCAGACCGGCGGCCGCCGCACCGCGCAGCAGTGTCCGGCGGCTGAGATCCGACGTGCTGTCGGGGAGTTGCGACATCTTGTCTCCTCGATTCATAGATCGGGGTCAAGCGGTGCGCCGGAGACGACCGGCGTACCGCGATTCGAGGGCGTGGTTGTGCGCGTCCCCACCGGGGACGTTCGCGGAGAGGTAGATAGGGGGCACCTCTCCGAGCTGGTGGAACCGTCGTACGACCTCGGCGGTCAACAACTGCGCCAGCAGCGCAGCGGTGACCGACGAGACCGCACAGACCGTGCCGCCGTCGTGCGTCGGCAGCAGTGCGTCTCCGTACGGCGCGCCGTTGTCCAGCACGACGTCGGCGAGGTCGGCCAACCGCCGACCGGAGGGGTGGCGTGGTGCCACCCGGTTCGTGTGCGCCACCGAGGTGACGGCGATGAGGTGGTGACCGTTCTCCTTGACCAGGGCCGCCAGCTCGACGACCGAGCCGTTGATCCCCGACTGCGACGCCACCACGAACACGTCCTGCGGCTGCGGCCGGGCCAGCGCGTAGATCTGGTGCGCGATGCCCGGGTCGCGCTCGAGCTTCGGGTCGCCGAGCACGTCGCGGTGCGCGTCGCCGTGCAGCACGAGGTCGTGGAGGTCGAGGCGGTTGGTGGGCACCAGCCCGCCGGCGCGGCCGACCAGGTCCGCGGCGAACGCCGCGGAGTGGCCGGCGCCGAACGCCTGCAGCACTCCCCCGGTGCGCAGGCTGCCGGCGATCAGGTCCGCGGCGCGCTCCAGCCCGTCGGCCTGGGCGTCGAGCAGGCCGTCGAGCAGCGGGAGCACGGCGTCGGCGTAGTCGCGCGCGGAGACCATCACAGCGCACCGCCCTTCTTGTGCCCGTCGACCGCCTGCGCGGTGCGCTGGAACGAGGCGTGTGCGCGGTCGTGGGTGCGCTGCGCGACGGCGATGTAGAGCAGGTCGAGCACGACCAGCTGCGGGTGCCGGGCAGAGAGCGCGTCGGGCCGGAACGTGGTGGCCTGCGCGGCGGTCAGCAGCACGACGTCGGCCAGCTCGGCCAGCGGCGAGCGCGGGAAGCTGGTCAGCGCGATCGTCGTGGCGCCGCGGCTGCCGGCCTCGGCGAGCATCTCGATGGTCTCCCGCGTGCCGCCGCTGTGGCTCACGCCGAGCGCGACGTCGCCGGGGCGCAGCAGGGCGGCGCTGGCCAGCCCGTTGTGCACGTCGGTCCAGGCCCACGCGGCGACGCCGATGCGGTGCAGGCTGAACTGCATCTCCTCGCCGACCAGCGCGCTGCCGCTGGCGCCGAAGATGTCGACCCGGCTGGCGCCGGCGATCGCGTCGGCGGCCCGCTCGACCTCGGCCAGGTCCAGCAGCGCGGCGGTGTCGTGCATCGCCCGGGTGTCGGCGGCCATGATCTGGCCGAGCACACGGTCCAGCGGGTCGGTCGGCTGGATCTCGCGCCCGATGTCGAACGTCCAACCCGCGGAGCGGGCCCGGCCGGTCTCGGCGGCGATGCCCAGCCGCAGGTCGGCGTAGCCGTCGAAGCCCAGCGCCCGGCAGAACCGGGTGATCGTCGCCGGCGAGGTGCCGCTGCGCTCGGCCAGCTCGACGATCGTCGCCCGGGCGGCGGCGGCCGGGTCGGCCAGCACCTGCTCGGCCACCCGCTGCAACGCGCCGGTGAACTCCGGAAGGCCCGCGCGCACCCGGAGCAGGACCCCGTCGGCGGGCGAGGCATCCACGACCGCGGTCGCGGTCACGTCGGCCTCGCGCTCGATCATGGGACCCGCCTTTCGGAAGGAGTGTTAACTGTTAGTGGTAAAAGTTCTTACTAAAGCCACCTCCGTGTCAAGGCTCTGGGTGAAGTTTTCAAACTGTTACGCGCCGACATGCACGCGAAACCCCGCCGGGCAGCCTGCGCCGGCGGGGTTTCGAAACGGTAAAGGTTAGGCGGCGGATGCCTCCCGGATCGCGTTGACCAGGATGTTCAGGGCCTCGCGGGCCTCTTCCTCGGTCAGCGTGAGCGGTGGGCCCATCCGCAGGACGTTGTTGTAGAGACCGCCCTTGCCGACCAGCAGGCCGTTGGCCCGGCACGCCTCGAACACCCGCAGGGTCGCCGGCACGTCGGGCACCGTGGTGCCCGGCTGGACCAGCTCGATGGCCAGCATCAGGCCCCGGCCGCGGATCTCGCCGACGATCGGGTTGTCGCCGATCTGCTCGCGCAGGCCGTCGAGCAGGATCGCGCCCATCCGGGCCGCGTTGGCCTGGAGGTCGTGGTCGAGGACGTAGTCGAGGGTGGCGTTGCCGGCCGCCGTCGAGATCGGGTTGCCGCCGAACGTGGAGAAGGAGATCGCCGGGACCTCGTTGACCACGTCGGCGCGGCCGACGACGCCTGCCAGGGCGTACCCGTTGCCGATGCCCTTCGCGAAGGTGAGCAGGTCCGGCACGACGCCGTGGGCCTGGTAGCCCCAGAAGTGGTCGCCGGTGCGGCCCCAGCCGGTCTGCACCTCGTCGGAGATGAGCAGGATGCCCGTCTCGTCCAGGACCTTCTTCAGCGCGCCGAACAACCCGTCCGGGCCGGCGACGAAACCGCCGACGCCCTGCACCGGCTCGGCGATCAGCGCGGCCACGTCACCCGCGGTCTGCGTCGCGAGCACCTCGCGCAGGTCGTCGACGGCCGCGTCGACGTGCTCGTCGGCGCCGAGCCGGGACAGCAGGCCGCGCATCCGGTCGCTGGAGTGCAGCCAGCTCACCTGCAGCGGGTTCAGCGAGCTCGAGGACCAGCCGCGGTGGCCGGTGATGCCCATCGCGGCGTACGACCGGCCGTGGTAGCTGTTGCGCACCGCCAGGATCTGGTTGGACCGCCGGTAGTTGGTGGCCATCAGCAGCGCGGCCTCGTTGGCCTCGGTGCCCGAGTTGGTGAAGAACACCCGCGCGTCCGGAATGCCGGACAACCGGGCGATCTTCTCGGCCAGCTCGACCTGCGCCCGGATCAGGTAGAGCGTCGAGGTGTGCGCCACCCCGGTGCGCAGCTGCTTCTCGACCGCTTCGGTGATCTCCGGGATGTCGTAGCCGACCATGGTGGTCAGCACGCCGCCGAAAAAGTCGAGGTACGTGCGGCCGTCGGAGCAGGTGACCCGGCGCCCGGACCCGGACACGATCTCGAGCGGCTCGGCGTAGTAGAGCGGCATCCAGCTCGGCATCACGGCACGGTGCCGGGCCAGCAGGTCGTCGGTGCTCGTCATCCTCACGGTCTAGCACACCGTGGGCATGGTTGGGCCTCGTCAGGAGGCGGATTCCTTGATCGCCTCCGCGTACGCCTGGCTGCGGTGCTCGAAGTTGCGGAAGCGGCCGTAGCTGGGCGCGCCCGGCGACAGCAGCACGACACCGCCGGCGGGGGTCAGCTCGCGCGCCCGGCGCACCGCTCGCCCGAGGTCCTCGACCACCTCGGCGCGCACGTTGTCGAGCCCCTTGAGCGCGTTGACGATCCGCGGGCCGCTGTCGGGGATGCCGAGGACGGTGATCGCGTCGAGCCGTTCGAGGTGGTCGCGCAGCACGGTGTAGTCCACGCCGCGGTCGTTGCCACCGACGATCACGGTCAACGGCCGGCCTTCGTACGCGTCGATCGCGTGTGTCGTCGCGTGCGGGCTGGTCGCGAGGGTGTCGTCGACGAAGGTGAGGCCGGACGGGTCGGCGATCTCGGCGAGCCGGTGCGGGAGCGGCTGGAAGCTCCGCGCGGCGGCCCGAAGATCGTCGCGTTTCGCGGTGGAGTCGATGCCGAGTGCGGTCAGCACGGCCAGGGCGACGCAGAGGTTGCCGGCGTTGTGCCGGCCGGCGAGGTTGAGGGCGGCGCGCTCGAACAGCTTCGTGCCGTCGGGCGCGACCACGTCGTCGCCGTCGATCCGGAAGCCGCCCTCGACGTTGGCCGCGATGGCCTCCGGCCGGTCGCGCAGGCGCGGCGCGAGGCGCGGGTCGGCACCGTTGTAGATGATCGCTTTCGGTCCGTGGGCGACGATGTTGAGCTTGTCGCGGTAGTACTCCTCCTCGCCGCCGTGCGCGTCGAGGTGCTCCGGGAACAGCGCGGTCACGACGGCGACCGCCGGCGAGACGGTCAGGTCGGAGCACTGGTAGCTGGACAGCTCCAGCACGTACTGGTCCGCGTCGCCGGGCAGGTCGAGCACCGGGACGCCGATGTTGCCGCCGTAGAGGTTCGGCCGGCCGACCGCCGTGAGCAGGTGGCTGACCAGGCTCGACGTGGTGCTCTTGCCCTTGCTGCCGGTGACGCCGACCGTGCGGTCGGCGTGGTCGTCCATCCAGAGCGCGGTGCCCTGGGTGACGGGGACGCCCGCCGCGCGTAGCTTGATCATCCACGGATGGGTCTGCGGCACGCCCGGCGAGCGCACGACGACGTCGGCGTCCGCGAGCGCCTCGTAACGGTCCGTGAGCGGGGCGGCGGCCGCCAGCTCGGCCTCCCAGGGCAGGCTGAGGAAGTTGCCGCTGTCGTCGACCGCGACCAGGCTCGCCGGGCGGTGCGCGGCGATCGCGAGCACGGCGGCCCGGCCCTCCCGGCCGGTGCCCCACACGGCCACCCGGCGCCCCTGCAGGTCGGCCAGCAGGAAGAGCAGCACGAGCGCCGTCCGCATGCTGGTGAGCTG
>NZ_JBFAIU010000244.1:0-11603 GCF_040654855.1 Asanoa sp. NPDC050611 | reverse complement strand
GACCGCGGCCGCGGTCGCCCCCGATCGGGTCTAGTTGGCGGGGACGACGTCGGTCGGACGCTCGACCTTGACCTCGACGCCGTAGTCGAACAGCTCGAGCGTCGCGATCGCCGTACCCGTGGCGGCCTTCTGGGTCGACTCCCACGTGTCGCTCAGCGTCACCTTGCCGAGCCGGCCGTCGGCGTCGAGGGTGATGTCGCCGGAGATCGCGTTCGAGCCGCCGTCGTGCTGGGTGTTGAAGGCGAAGTGCAGGGTGCCGTCGCTGTTCTCGGTGACGGTGGCGTTCGTCTTCTGGAAGACGTCGTAGAGCGCGGCGGGGTCCGGTGCGGCGGCGGCCAGGACGCTGCCGGGCTCGGCGTAGAGGGACAGCTGGTCATAGGTCCCGGGATACTGGCCGTAGCGGCCGTACTTCTCCCCCGGTCCCTGCTTGTCGTCAGGCAGCGGCCCGGTCGGCGGCTCGCCGCCGGCGTACCTCGTACCGTTGATCAGCAGTTCGGTCTGCACGGAGTCGTCCAGCGGCACGCGCACGTACCCCGTGTCGGTCGTGGGGTCGAACGCCCCCTCGTAGGTCAGCTTGCTGCCGCCACCGACGACGTCGGCCGTCACCCGTACGCGATAGCTGATGTCCTTGCTCGTGGCAAAGGCCGAGGCGAGCTTGAGCTGCGGCGACGTCGCGCCGGCGGTGACGTCGGGGCTGGCCGGTCCCGGCTGCACGGCGGCCGCGACGCCGACGGCGGCCAGGGCCAGCACCGCGAGCGTCGAGCCCGCCATCGCGGTCCGACGGCGGCGCCGGGCCCGCCGGCCCCGCTCCAGCAGCGTTCCCACCGGCGCGGCGGAGTCGACCTCCCCGTCGACGAGGTCGTGCAACCGCTCATCGAGGTTGTGCATGCCTGTTCACCTGTTTCCTGAGTAGGAGGGTTGTTCCACGAGCTGGCGGAGCTTCTCCAGGGCCCGGGAGTGCTGGCTCTTGACCGTGCCGACCGAGCAGCCGAGCACCTCGGCCACCGCCCGCTCCGGCAGGTCCTCGTAGTGGCGCAGCACCACCACCGCCCGCTGCTTCGGCGGCAGGGCCAGCAGCGCCCGCCGCAGGTCGTCGGCGTCCTGGTCGAACCCACCACCGGCGGGCGCCGCACGGTCGGGCACCTCCGGGACGAGGCTCTCCCGGCGACGCCGCCGCCAGCCGGAGGTGTGGTTGTTGACGAGGCAGCGCCGCAGGTAAGCGTGCAGGTCGTCGAGCCGGGACAGCTTGCGCCACCGCTCGTACATCCTGACCAGGCTGTCCTGGAGCAGCTCCTCGGCCTGCCACCGATCGCCGGTCAGCAGCATCGCCAGCCGGATGTGGCGCTGCCAGGCCACCTCGACGAATGCCACGTACGACGCATCCGCCGCGGACATTGGCTTGGTTTGGTCCGTCACGCCCCTACCACGGTCCGGCGGTCCGGAAGGTTGCCTCACGTCCACCGTCGTCTCCCTCCCACCGCGGATTGTCACAGCGTTAGCCAAGATCGTCCGAACGGGCATGGCTGGAGCGCCCCTGAGGAGATCTAATGATGCGTTCGTTTCGATCGATCTTGGAGCTGGTGGTGGCCGTTTCCCGGTTGGTTCGTGGCGTGCTCGCGTGTGTGGCCGCGCCGTTGATCGCCGTCGGCGCCGGTGTCGGCGTCGCGGTCGCCGACGAGGCGCCGGTGGCCGACCTCGCCCTGGAACTGAGGCCGACGAGCGGAAAGATCGGATGGCAGGTTCAGGTCCAGCTATTCGGGCACAACTACGGCCCGAGCATCGTCCAGACCGGCGGGTACGTCACCGACATCCGCCTGCCGGGCGGCACGGAGTTCTGGTACGACGAAGTGCCTTCGTACTGCGAGGTGATCACGCCCCGAACGCACCTGCGGTGCCGGTCGGTGACGATGAACTACCCCGACTACGACAATCCGAGCGGTGTCCACGTAAACGGCTTCCCGTACAGCATCGCCATCCGGATCCTGCAGAAGTGCACGACGCCGGGTGAGGCGCGGATCGAGTACGAGAACGACCCGAACCCCGCGAACAATGTGGCGGCGCTGGCCGTGACGATCGAGGACGCCAAGCCGGGCGACTGCCCCTCGGGCAGTCCGTCACCGCGACCGTCCCGCACCGCCACACCGTCGACGTCAGCCGTCGGCGGCCACGCCCCGGGCGGCGGCGCCGGTGACGGCGCCGCGCTGCCGTTGACCGGCACTCCCGTCGCGGCCTTGGCCGCAGTTGGTGCCCTGCTGGCCCTCGGCGGCGCAGGACTGGTGCTCGCCGGCCGCCGGCGGCGGACCTGAGTCAAGGCGTCCGGGAGCCGCCTCGGCGTGGTTGGTCGCCACGGCACGCAACATAGTCGGCGATGATGCCGTCGAGGACGCGCCGAGCGGTGTCGGCCTCCTCGTCGCCGTCGTCCAGTGTGCTGGCGCGTGTGGTGAGGGTCTTCCAGAGTGCCCAGCCGCGCCCCCGCGACCAGGACGCCTCGTCGACGGTCAGCTTCTCCCGGAACACCTGCCGCCCTTCGACGGTCAGCAGCGTCCAGGCGATCGCCAGGTCGCAGGCCGGGTCGCCGACGCCGCAGGTGCCGAAGTCGATGACGGCGGCCAGTTGCCCCGCAGAGAGCAGGATGTTGCCCTGGGCGACGTCGCCGTGGAACCACAGCTCGGTCCCGTCCCACGGCGCGGCCAGCGCGTCCTGCCAGATCTCGGTGACGAGGTCAACGTCGACGTGACCGGCCAGCTTCGTGAGCGCCCCCCGGAGCAAGCCTTCATAGGTCTTCAGGGTTCCGCCGCGGTACCAGTTGTGTAGTCCGGGACGCGGACCGTCTGCTGGATCGATCTGCCGCAAGGCCGCCAGGAACTCGGCCAGGTCCACCGCGAACCGGATCGGGTCGGCGATGCGGTCAGCTCTCGCCGGTTCGCCGTCGAGCCACGCGTAGATCGACCACGGGAAGGGATATCCCTCGCCGGGCTCCCCCTTCGCGATCGGAGTGGAGACGGGCAGGGGCAGGCGGGGCGCCAACGCCGGTAGCCACCGATGCTCTTTGTCCACGGCCAGCGCGTACTCGGCCGCGCTCGGCATCCGGACCGACATCCGCGGCCCGAGATGGAAGGTCCGGTTGTCCCAGCCGCCGTTGGCCACGGGGGTGACCGGCAGTTCCGCCCACTGCGGAAACTGTTTGGCCACGAGCCGACTCACGAGCTCAACGGGGACATCGATACGCTCCGGCGCGGGACCGAGATCCGGCGTGTCGCTCACTGAACGGGTGTCCTTGTCTGCCGACGATTCGTTGTCAGAGCGAATCAACAGCCATCAGTGCTGTCAACGACATTTGCCCGCGGTACGAATCAAGCGTGCGGCGCCGGTCACATCCACGGCCGTCACACATCCGAGCGTGGGGCCGTCCACGAGGTATGAGACGAATGCTCATTGCCATCACCGTGCTCCTCGCGCTGCTGTCCCTCACCGCGGGGTTCTGGGGGCTGGTCGCGCCGGATTCATTCGCATCGTTCGTGGACTTTCCGCCCAGCGTGCACTTCGTGCACGACGCCGGGGCGTTTCAGTTGGGGCTCGGGGCCGCGTTGTTGCTCGCGCTCGTGTGGGCCGACGGGTTCACCGTCGGGTTGGCCGGCTATCTGGTCGGCAGTCTGGCGCATACCGCTTCGCACATTGTCGACCGCAACGTCGGTGGCGCCACCGGTCAGACCGTGCTGATCGCCGTGTCCGCCGTGCTGGCCGCAGTCGCTCTCGTGGAGCGGTGGCGTCAACTGGGGTGGGTGCTGGGTCGCGTCGACGCGACCGCGACGCCGGAGTGGGCGCCGTTCGCCCGGCAGAAGACGGTCGCGCTCACGACGTTCCGCCGGGACGGCACACCGGTCACGACGCCGGTCAGCATCGTCGTGGCCGGCGGGCACACCTATGTGCGCAGTTACCAGAAGGCGTGGAAGACCCGGCGCATCCGCAACAACCCGGCCGTCACGGTCGCGCCGTCGACCGCGCGCGGCGTGCCTACCGGTGCCGCCGTGCACGCGGTCGCGCGCAAGCTGAGCGGCGTCGAGCACGCCGCGGCGGCCCGTGCGCTGCGGGCAAAGTACCCACTGCTGCACGGGGTCCTCGTGCCGCTGACCCATCGGCTGGGACGTCGCAAGACCGGCCGCACCATCCACTTCGAACTGCTGCCTACGTCTGCTCGGTGAGACCGGGCGCGGACGGCGAACACGGGCCAGCTGCACCCGGTTGGTGTCTTGGTCATCAGGTTGCCGACATTAGTCTTGACCGTGGTGACGCCGAGGTGCAGCGCCGCCGGCTCCAGGCGGGGTCCCGCGTGGACCGGGTCGACGCGGTCGTCAGCGGCCTGCCGTGGTCGCTCTTCCCGCCCGCGGCACACGGTGGCCAACGTGCTCGCCCCCGGCGCGGGGTTCGCCACGTTCGCCTATCTGCAGGCGCTGCCGCTGGCCGGCGCCCGCGGGCTGCGCCGACTGCTGCACGGCATGTTCGACGAGGTGATCGCGAGTGCGTCGCGAAATCTCCCGCCGGCACTCACGTACACCTGCCGCCGTCCGACTGTGCGGTCCACTTGGGACACACCGTGCGTCCCGACCGCCTACCCGGCGCCGCGGGGCTGAGCCGCTAGTCCTCGATGTCCGAGAACAGGCCCGTGAACGTCACCTGCGTTCCGGCGAGCCCACCGAACAGGGCAGCGGCGGCCGGCGTGGTGACGGCGGCCGACGCGTCCTCGTAGCTGTCGAAGTACAGATCGAGCGTCCGGTACGCGGGCGTGGGCGTGCCGTCCTCCTTCGGCCACACCTTGGCCGACTCGACCCGCTGGAGCTTCGGCAGTCCCTTGACGGCTTCCCGCACCTCCGCGTACGCCTTCTCGAACTCATCGGGGTTCGCCGGGTTGTCGACGATCAAGGTGATCTTGGTTGGCATGATGTGCTCTCCTTCTGTTCTTGGTGCTACCAGTCGATGCTGACTCAACGTGAGGTGGTCACGCAGGCGTTCGCGGGTCAACGGCCGTACGCCTCCAGCAGGCGCAGCCAGACCTCGCTGACGGTCGGGTAGGCGGGCACGGCGTGCCACAACCGGTCCAGTGGGACCTCGCCGACGACCGCGATGGTCGCCGCGTGCAGCAGTTCCGCGACGTCCGGGCCGACGAACGTACAGCCGACGACCACCTTGCGATCCTCGTCGACGACCATCCGGGCCTGTCCCTGGTATCCGTCGGCGTGCAGGGCGGCTCCCGCGACGGCGGCGAGGTCGTAGTCGACGACCCGGGTTCGGATGCCGGCTGCCTCGGCGGCGGCCGCGGTCAGCCCGACCGAGGCGATCTCGGGGTCGGTGAAGACGACCTGCGGCACGGCGTGCTCATCGGCCGTGGCGACGTGCCGGCCCCATGGGACGTCCTCGACCGCCGCGCCCTTGGCCCGGGCCACGATGACGTCGCCGGCCGCGCGGGCCTGGTACTTGCCCTGGTGCGTCAGCAGGGCGCGCCGGTTGACGTCGCCGACGGCGTACAGCCAGCCGTCGCCGACCAGCGCGCCGTCCTCGTCGACGACCCGCAACGTCTCGTCGACCGTGAGCCAGTCGCCGGGCTTGCGCCCGATCCGGTCGAGGCCGATGTCCTGTGTGTTCGGTGTACGGCCGACGGCGACCAGGATCTCGTCCGCCTCGAGCCGCTCGCCGTCGGTGAGTATCAAGTGGACGGTGCGGTTGTCGTCCCGGTTCACCGAAGCGACTTCGGCACCGACGCGTACGGACACGCCCGCCTCCCGCAGGGACTTCGTGACGTGCTCGCCGGCGAACGGCTCCGCCCTGGGCAGCAGACGGTCGCGGGTCAGCATGGTTACCGCGGATCCGAGGCCCGCGTACGCGGTCGCCATCTCCACCGCGACCACGCCGCCGCCGATGACGGCGAGCCGGCGGGGCACCTCCTGCGCGGCTGCCGCTTCGCGGCTCGTCCACGGTGCCGCCGCGCGGAGACCGTCCGGGACCAGTGCACCGCTGCCGGTCGCGATGACCACCGCGTGCCGGGCCGTGAGCGATGTCGTGACGCCGTCGTCGCCCGTGACCTCGACGGCCCGGTTCGAGCTGATCCGTCCCTGGCCGCGGTGCAGCGCGATCCCGGCCGAGCGGAGCCAGGACACCTGCTCGTCGTCCGTCCAGTGCGCGGCGAAGGAATCGCGGCGGCGCAGGACGGCGGCCGCGTCGAGGTCGCCGGTCACCGCCTCGCGCGCACCCGGCAGCCGGCGAGCCGCCCGTAGCGCGGTCGCGCTGCGGAGCAACGCCTTCGTCGGCATGCACGCCCAGTAGGAGCACTCACCGCCGACCAGTTTCCGCTCGACGACGGCGACGGTGAGGCCGCCCCGCGTGACCCGGTCGGCGACGTTCTCCCCCGCGGGTCCCGCGCCGATGACGATGACGTCGTACGCGATGGATTCCATGATCAGTTGCTCTTCGCCGCGCGACCGAGCCGGATGGCGGCGATGAGGAAGAAGATGGCGCCGGGGATGGCGTAGCCGATTGCGTTGGTCAGCGCGGGGTCGTCGGCGGAGGCGGCCGCGACGAACGAGCCACCGGCGAGCACGGAGAGGCCGCCGCTGATGATCATCGGCCACTGGCCGCCCAGTCCGCGGCGGGCGACCGCGACGATCAGCTGGACGAGGCCGGCAACCACCGCCCAGGCGCCCCACACGCGCAGGACCGCCGGGATGCTGGCCCCGCCGCCGGCGATGGCCAGACCGACCGCCGCGAGCATGCTGACGACGATGTTGACGTAGAGCAGGGTGGGCGAGCCGGTGGTGCGCGACGAGCGGAGGTCGATGGCCGCGGCCGCCGCGTCGACCAGCGGGTAGATCACGAAGAGCGTGGTGACGAGCGGGTTGATCTCGTCGGCGATCGCGAACGTCACGGCGGCCCAGAGGATGGCGAAGGCGAAGCGGGCGAAGTACAGCCGTCTCAGCGCGGCTGCCGTCGTCGTCGGTGAGGCGGGTGCGGTGACGGTGGTCATGGTGTTGCCTTTCGTCCGTGGGGCTGTCCAGCAGAACGAACGTTCTGTCTGCTGCCCCTCAGACAATGACGGCTGCGGTCCGCGCTTGTCAAGACCGAACGTTCTATCCGCTACGATGGGTGCATGGACCGCAGCGAAACCGGGACCCGGCCGTCGGAGGCCCGACTCCGGCTCCTGACCACGGCAACCGGGATCTTCTACGCGGAGGGCATCCACTCGGTCGGCGTCGACCGGATCATCGCCGAGGCGAAGGTGACCCGGGCCACGTTCTACCGGCATTTCCCCGGCAAGGAAGACCTCGTCCTCGCCTATCTGAAGGGCGCCGACCAGGGCATCCGCGGCCAGGTGGAAACGGCCGCCGCTGGCGCGGGCGCGTCACCGGGCGACGCCGTCAAGGCCGTGGCGGCGGCGATCGCGGATGGCATCCGGTCCCCCGGCTTCCGGGGGTGCGCCTTCCTGAACGCCGTGGCCGAGTATCCCGACCCCGCGCATCCGGTGCATCAGGCCGTGCTCGCCCATCGGGCGTGGTTCCTCGAAACGATCAACACCCTGATGGCGCGCGTCGAGGCTTCGGGGTCGGAAGCGGCCGCGCGGCATTTCGTCATGCTCCGCGACGGCGCCATGGCGGCGGGGTGCCTGTTCGACCCGGCCGCGATCTGCGAGACCTTCCTCCGCGGCGTCGACGATCTCGTCGAGGTGCACGGGTCGCGCCAGCCGGCCTGAGCCCGGATTATCCGGTCATCGTCGCACCGGCCCGAGCCACGCCCAGACGACCTTGCCAGCGTCGGTGGCGTAGTAGCCCCACGCCGTCGCGACGGCCGTGACGAGGCTAAGACCGCTGAAGTCGCGGCCGGTGTCCAGGTGCGGGTGGTGTGTCGAGCCGTCCTCCACGGCGACGCAGACCTGACCGTCCCGCCGGCTCACCGTGAGAGTGAGCATCGTGCCGGCATGGACGACGCCGTTCGCGACCAACTCCGAGACAGCGATACAGGCTGGAATTGTCAGCAGCGGCAGATCCCACCGCAGGCAGGCTTCCGTTGCCACCTGTCGCGCTCGGCGCCCGGCACCGCGCACGGGTAGGAGCTGCTCAGTCAACGTCGCGTAGAAGGTCTCCGATCGCTCACCGCCGTCAGCTTCCACGGTGCCCCTTACGCCTCGGCTGTCCCGGCGGCGTACCCGCCCTGCGGCAACCTACACATCGACGGCTGCGCCGACCGACCCTCCGGCGGCGAACGGCTCACAGGCCCAACAGCTCAGCGATCCCAGAGATGCGCAGTACGCGTTCGACGAAGGGCCGGGGGCGGCGAACGCGCAGTGTGGCGCCCTTCTCGATGGCTCGCTCACGGCCGTCGAGGAGAACCCGCAACCCGCTGGAGTCGAGGAATTCGAGGTCGCCCAGGTCCAACACGACGTTCCGGCCGTCGCCGTCTAAGATCCGGTTGAAGGTGTCGACGAGTTGCCCCGCGGTGTCCATGTCGAGCTCACCCGCGAGCCGCACGGTGACGACGTCGGCCGCGTCCTGGACCGTCACGCTCAGTGGCGTGTCCCCTTCACCCTCGGCGTTCACATCGGCACCGTACTGCATATCCGACCGGGTGAGAGGATGGTTGCATGGATGTCCGTGCCCGCAACCACGTGGTTTCCGGTGGCCGGACCGATGGCCGCGTGGTGATGCTGTCGCACGGCTTCGGCTGCGACCAGAACATGTGGCGGTTCGTGACGCCGATCCTCGAGAAGGACCATCACGTCGTACGTTTCGACCACGTCGGCGCGGGCCGGTCCGACCTGTCGGCATGGCGGGAGGACCGCTACGCCGGCCTCGACGGCTATGCCGCCGACGTCGTGGAGATCTGCGAGGAGCTGGATCTGCGCCAGGTCGTGTTCGTGGGCCATTCGGTCAGCGCCATGATCGGGGTGCTCGCCGCCAACCACCGGCCGGACCTCTTCTCGGCCCTCGTGCTGGTGACACCGTCGCCTCGATACATCGACGACGAGGGCTACCGCGGCGGGTTCAGCCGGTCGGACATCGAAGAGCTGTTGGAGTCGCTGGAGAGCAACTACCTCGGCTGGTCGCACGCCATGGCGCCGGTGATCATGGGGAACCCCGAGAATCCTGAACTCGCGGAGGAGCTGACCAACAGCTTCTGCCGGACCGACCCGACGATCGCGCGGTCGTTCGCACGCGCCACCTTCCTGGCCGACAACCGGGCGGATCTGCCGGCGGTGTCCCTACCCACCCTGATCCTCGAATGCAGGACCGACGTCATCGCGCCTCCCGAGGTGGGCGCGTTCGTCCGCGATCGGGTCGCGGGCAGCGTGCTGGTCACCCTCGACGCCACCGGTCACTGCCCGCAGCTGAGCGCCCCGCGGGAGACGGCGGAGGCGATCGACTCCTTCCTGGCCTCGCTGCCGTGACCGGTGCGGACGATTCCGAAGAGCTGTACGACAACGCACCGTGCGGCAGCCTGTCGACCTCGCTCGACGGCGCGATCACCAAAGTGAACGCCACCCTGCTGCGCTGGCTCGGCCTGCCACGCGAGCAGGTCGTCGGACGCCGGTTCAGCGACCTGCTCACGGTGGGCGGCAGGATCTACTACGAGACGCACATGGCGCCCCTGCTGCGGATGCAGGGTGAGATCGGCGGCGTCGCGCTGGAACTGAAAGCGGCCGGCGACAACCGAATGCCCGTGCTCGTGACCGCGACCGTCATCACCGGGCGGGACGAGACACCGCAGTACGTGCGCACCATCGTCTTCGACGCCCGGGACCGGCTAGCGTACGAACAGGAGCTGTTACGCGCCCGGCAGGCCGCCGACCGCGACCGGGAACGACTGCGCCAACTCGTCCGTTCGCTGCAGCAGAGCCTGCTGCCGGCCGTGTTGCCCACCCCGCCCGGCACCCAGACCGCCGCCGCGTACCACATGGCCTCGCCCGACGAGGTCGGCGGCGACTTCTACGACCTGTTCCCGCTTCCCGACGGCCGGTGGGGCTTTCTGCTCGGCGACGTCTGCGGCAAAGGCGTCGGAGCGGCAGCCGTCACCGCCATGGCCCGCTACACACTGCGAACGGCCCTCTTCCACGACCCCGACCCGGCCACCGCCCTGGACAGCCTCAACGCCATCCTCTACCAGGACCACCGCTCCGTGACGCACCGCCACTGCACCGTCGTGTGCGGCACTCTCACGACGGGCGGCGAAGCCACGATCGTCATCGCCACCGGCGGCCATCCCCCACCGCTGCTCCTCCAGGCCGACGGCGACGCCCGCTACCTGCCGGCCAACGGTGGCCCGCTGATCGGAGTGCTCGCCGACGCCACCTACCGGACGCAGACACTCACCCTGAACCCGGGCGACACTCTCCTGCTCTATACCGACGGCCTGGTCGACGCCCACCTGCCGGACGCCAAGGAGCGATACGAGCTGGAGGCGCTTCTCGCCTTCGCGGGCCGGCTGGCGCCCGCGTCCGCGGCGTCGACCGTCGAGGCGATCACGGCATTGCTCGCGTCCTTCGAGGACGGCCTGGATGACGACGCGGCGGTGATGGCCATCGGCGCGACATCCCGGTGAAGCGTCAACAGCTCAACAGGAGCAAGTCGACGGCTTGCGCTACCGAAGCGACCGTGAAATCCGGGGCAGCACCGTCGACCGACATCGCGGGTCGCCGACGTGGTCCAAGGCGCGTCAGGGTTTGCGGGCCACACCGCAGTAGCCGTCGACGTAGGCCGGCGCCTCTTCTGGCCGCCACTGCGTGAACGGCACCACGCCCGGCTCGACGAGCTCGAGGCCGGTGAAGAACGCCTCGATCTCACCCGGGCTGCGCAGGTGGTACGGGACCGCGCCGCTCTCGTTGTATTGCCGGTGCGACTCGACGACGGCCGCACTGGTCGAGGTGCCGTCGGACATCGCGAGGTAACTGCCCGACGGCAGCCGGTCGACCAGCGCCGCCACGATCGCCCGCGCGTCGTCGTGCTTCTCGACATGTCCCATGATGCCCAGCAGCATGAGCGCGATCGGCCGGTCGAAGTCGAGGGTCGTGGCGGCCTCACGCACGATCGTGTCGGCGTCGTTGAGGCTTGCGTCGATGTACTGCGTCGCGCCTTCGGGTGTGCTGGTCAGCAGCGCCCGAGCGTGGGCGAGCACGAGTGGGTCGTTGTCGACGTAGACGATGCGCGACTCCGGCGCGACCCGCTGTGCGACCTCGTGGGTGTTGTCGGCGGTCGGCAGGCCGGTGCCGACGTCGAGGAACTGGCGGATGCCGGCCTCACCGGCCAGGAAGGTGACGGCACGGCGCAAGAACGCCCGCGAGAACCGCGCCGCGTCGACGATGCCCGGAAAGACCGTGCGTACTTCGTCGCCGACGGCGCGGTCGACGGCGAAGTTGTCCTTGCCGCCCAGCCAGTAGTTCCACACGCGAGCGGAGTGCGGCACCGAGGTGTTGAGGCGGGGGATGCCCTGTCCGCTGTCAGCGGCCACGTCGTTGGTCACACGCCCACGATAGTTGTTGCCCGACGTGCGGAATAGCCCGCTCGTCGCCGGCTCAAAAGTCCCAGCTGGACGGTCCACGCGGGACTGGCGCCGGGATGCCGAAC